>JANYAB010000431.1 GCA_025355225.1 Bacteroidota bacterium | reverse complement strand
ATATTGGAGCAAACGACCCGAGAATATTCAGCAATACATATTATTTTTATAAAAAAGGTTGGAATGGTTTAATTGTCGAACCTAACAAAAAGAAGTTGTGGATGTACAGTTTATTTAGAAGACGTGATAAATGCTTAGCTTATGCTGTAGGTGAAAGTGGAAGTTTTACTTTATATAAGTTTAAGGAGGACCCTTTAAACACTATTTCTAAAGAAGTGGCGGATGCCTACGAAAAAATGGTACCATCCATCGCCGTTGAGGCGGTTGATGCCACCGGGGCGGGCGATGTATTTAACGGCGCCCTTGCAGTAGCAATTGCTGAGGGGAAAGAGCTGACAGAAGCGGTTACTTTTGCCTGTAAAGCGGCAGCTATTTCGGTTACCCGTTTAGGCGCGCAATCTGCCGCACCAACGCTGAAGGAAATGGAGTTGTATGTTTGAGAATTGTCTGAACACGATTTTTAGGATTAAAAGATTGACATGATTGTTTTTCAAGGTCAGTAGATAAGCTTCGGGTGAAATTGTCTGAACCACGATGAAACGGATTAAAAGATTTGTATGATTATTTTTTTAGGGTCAGCAGATAAGCTTCGGGCGAAATTGTCTGAACTAGGATTTTTAGGATGAAACGATTTTTAGGATTGCTTTTTTAGAGTCAGCGGATAAGCTCCGGCCGAAATTGTCTGAACACGATTTTTAGGATTAAAAGATTTGTATGATTTTTTTCAAAGTCAGCAGATAAGCTTCGGCCGAAATCAGGCAAAACAATGGTGGCCATGAGCGAGAGAAGGGCATAGCAAATTTTGCCAAGCCAAGGCCCTGCGCGGCAAGAAAGGGCAATAGTTTGCAGCCCAGGTTTTGCCCGATTTACAGCGCAAAGGCATTGTGCGCAAAGAAGCATTTCTGGTGACAAGCGGTTTTGGTTACTTTTGGCGCCCCAAAAGTGACTAGGCCCAGCGGCCATGAGCGGAACAATGCTTTAATTTAACTATAAATAGATATCATTTAAAACCTAACCATATGTTCATCATTCACGATTATTCCCTTGCTGTAGTCTTTTGTGTGATCACGATGCTTTGCTGGGGCTCATGGGCCAATACCCAAAAAATAGCCGGTAAAAACTGGCGGTTCGAGCTGTTTTACTGGGACTACGTTATCGGCGTTGTGCTGTTCTCACTATTCTCGGCATTAACTTTAGGCAGTTTCGGACAGCTCGGCCGGGGTTTTATGGCCGACCTGCAACAGGCCGATAGCGGCAACATCGGTAAGGCGATCATCGGGGGTATCATATTCAATGCCGCCAATATCTTGTTATCGGCAGCTATATCCATAGCGGGCATGGCCGTAGCTTTCCCGGTTGGTATAGGCATCGCACTAATCCTGGGTGTGGTAATTAATTATGTCAACGCCCCGCAGGGCAATATTCAATTGATCATCACCGGTGTTGTTTTAATCTTCGCGGCAATCGTCACCAATGCCATCGCTTACCGCAAAAGCAATAAAGAGAATAGCAAATTATCCGTTAAAGGTTTATTGATAAGCGTTTTGGCGGGTTTGCTGATGTCGTTGTTTTACCGCTTCATCGCCTCATCCATGGATATGTCGAATTTCGAACATCCCGCTATCGGTAAAATGACGCCATACACGGCAGTTTTTGTGTTTTCTATCGGCATACTGCTCAGTAATTTTGTATTCAACAGCATACTTATTTACAAACCTTTTAACGGATCGCCTACCAATTATGCAGCTTATTTTAAAGGTAAATTTTCGATACATTTAACAGGCATACTTGGCGGTTTAATATGGGGCATAGGTAATTCCTTTAACTTGATTGCGGCCGGGAAAGCTGGTCCGGCAATATCCTATGGCCTGGGGCAAGGAGCTACTATGGTCGCCGCGTTTTGGGGCGTATTTATCTGGAAGGAATTTAAACAGGGCCAAAAAGGAACAGACCGCCTGATCACTTTGATGTTCCTGCTTTTTATTGCGGGTTTAGGGATGCTCATTTACGCAGGGGTTTAATTCGATTACTAAATGAAAAAGATTACCTTTCTTTTTGTCATTCTATTTATCGTAAATCATTTTACCCTTGTTGCACAGGAGTTACGGCTGCAAGGGGGTCAAAAGGAACTGATTGCTGGCCCGGCTGATCCGTCGCAACGCGACCGCTGGCTGGATACACTAAAACAATGGCGGATAAACGAAAAGCAAAAGCTTCAGTATAATGACAAGGAATACGGCCGGCCCGAACTAAGCTGGATAAAAACCACTTTTATCTACGCCCAAATGATGGCCCACGACCGCTATTTCTATGATCCGGTTGTTGGCAAATATACCGTTAACCGATACCTCGATGATCTTGAAAAACGCTATGGCGGTTTGGATGCGGTGCTGATATGGCCCACCTATCCAAATATCGGTGTAGATAACCGTAACCAGTTCGACCTGGTGGCGGATATGCCCGGCGGCAAAGAAGCTGTTAAACAAATGATCCGCGATTTTCATAAAAGAGGGGTACGGGTTTTCTTTCCGATCATGATCTGGGACAAGGGAACGCGCAGTATACCAACCCCGATGGCTAAAACTTTGATAAAGGAAATGAAGGAATTAGGTGCAGACGGCATGAATGGCGATACGATGGAGGGGGTGACCAAAGATTTTGCCGATGCTTATCAATCGCTCAGTTACCCAATTGCGTTGCAG
>JANYAB010000424.1 GCA_025355225.1 Bacteroidota bacterium | reverse complement strand
ATCCGAGAAAGCATAAGTAGCTTTTAATCCGGCATTCTGGAATGGACCGTTTGTAAACAAATACGAAGTAGAGTAATTGAAATTTCCTGTCGGAGAAATCACTTCATATCCAATAAATGTAGCCATATATCCTGCAGTCAGGTTAAACTTATCGCTTACGTCGTACGAAACATATAAGTTTTGGATATGATAGCTTGAACCGGTCAGGTTATTGTTCAATGCATCGGGTAAGGATTGAAATTGCCCTCTTGGGCCAAATGATACTTCACCAACAAAGGCTGCCTTACCAACTTTTTTCTTCAGACCTAAATCGATCATACCGATGGATACTGAGTTTTGCTCATTACCAAAGCTTGTTGGAATGTTGCCATGTCCGGAAAAGTCGTATTTGTAATAGGTATCCACCGAACCTGAAAATACAAGTGGGGCATCGGGTGGAGCGGCAGGGGCTGCTGCGGCTTTCCCGGTATCTACAGAAGCTGTGATCTCCGCTTTAGCTGACATAATAGCGACTATAAATAATGATAAGAGTAAAAGTATTTTTTTCATGTTAATTGTTTGATTGATAAGTAATTAGTTTAAATATTTTGCATTTTAACAGGTCAAGAGGTCCCCAAAGCATTAAAACCGGGGTTTAATTTAACGCTGCAATTAGTTATAAAAATTATCTGAAAACTTGTGCGGTTGGTTAATAAAGGTTGGTTAATAAAAATTAGCCAACCGCACAAGGCATATGAGCTTTAGTTTAAGCAGTTACTTTAGCGCCTTTTTCGAACAGGCCGCTTAAGCTAACTTCATCATCATCTAAAGTGTAAGCTTCGGCGCCGTGATCGAACATATCCAGACCGCCCGGACCTGTTTCACCGGCTGCTTCAACACGCAGTTTCCAGGGATGAGGTAACATCATTATAACTTTCATCATAATCCAGGTTACGCTAAACACTGCGATAGCAATTGTGAAGGTGCCTATAGCCTGAGCTTTTAATACACTGAAACCGCCTCCGTAAAACGCGCCGGTAACCAGGTTAGCTGCAGAGTTATCAGCTCCATATGCACCTGTAACACCGAATTGACCTGAAGCAAATAGGCCCAATGACAATGTTCCCCATATACCAGCGAAACCGTGTACCGGAACAGCACCAATCGGATCGTCGATACGTAAATATTCAAGTATTTTAACACCACCGAATACTACAAAACCAGCAACCCCACCTAACAAGGTAGCGCCCAGCGGGCTTACCCAGTAGCAAGGACAGGTAATAGCAACTAAACCTGCAAGGAAACCATTAACTGTAAAGCCCAAATCGAACTTACCTTTGGTTGATCCCCACCATAAAGCGGCAAGCATAGCGGTAAACCCGCCCCCGCAAGCTGCCAGGGTAGTATTAGTTGCAACACGGCCTATACCTATGGCATCCATTGCCGAAAGCGTACTACCGGGGTTAAAACCATACCAGCCGAACCATAGTATAAATCCTCCTACAGCAGCCATGGGTAAATTGTGTCCCGGAGGCATACCGCCACCGTCTCGCGCAAAAATACGTCCTATTCGTGGGCCTAAGACGACAGCACCCGCGAGTGAAGCCATACCCCCGATGGTGTGAACAACAGTTGAGCCTGCAAAATCACGGAAACCTTGACCTAAAGCAGTATAGAAATGACCAGCTGAGCCCATTAACGCTAACCAGCCATCAGGACCCCAGGCCCAGTGACCAATAATTGGATAAATAAAACCTGTAATACCTATACTGTAAAGGATATCACCGCGGAAACCTGTACGGCCAATCATGGCGCCAGAAACTACGGTAGAGCAGGTATCAGCAAAAGCGTACTGGAATATCCAGTGTGCAATTACAGGAACACCAGTGCCGGGATACATATCAGGTGTATCCTGGAGGAAAAACCAATGATAACCTATAAAACCGTTACCTGTACTGAACATGAAGGCGTAACCCACTGCGTAAAATAGAATTCCGCAAAGGCAAGTATCAAAAATACATTCCATCAACACGTTTACGGTTTCGCGTTTACGTGCGAAGCCTACTTCAAGCATTACGAAACCTGCTTGCATTGCAAATACTAAAAACGCGGCCACCAATGTCCAAACGGTATCGATCGAATTCATCATAGATGTTTCAATGTCTGTTGGTTTAGCAGGAGCCGCAGCAGCATGAGCAGTGGTTGGCAACAATCCGGGGATGCTGAAGATGGCAATTAAGACCAGGACGAGCCCGATCATTTTTCCTGTTAAGATGGTCGCTCCAAGCGCCCACTTTTCACGCGTCAGTTTTCGGAAAGAACTGAGCAAGTTGGTTTTTGTTAAGGGTACTTTCATTGTTTGTTTAATTTAGTTTGATTGATATGAACGATTTTTATGATACTTTGTAATAAAAAGGCGGTTATTTATGCTACCAGCCATCATTTGTTAATAGAATCATATATTTTAACAATTTTAGATACGATTTTATTAATTTTTTATGAAATTATGTATGTTTTTCGAAAAATACAAATTTTATATGATAAAATTGTTCTAAAAAAGATAAGAATTACGAAAATTATAAAAAACATATAAATTTTAACTCCAATTTTACATTATTTTTAATAGAAAAATTGAAATGTCGTTGATTTTTGTCGCTATTTGTCAATAAAACATCTTCACTAATTAATTTTCTTCCATTTATAAGAACAATTTCCATTAATTTATTAAATTTTTGCTTTTTAAGCTCCAATTTTTATCAAATCAGCACTATTTATATATTTTTACTAATTCAACTTTTTTAATGGAAATTATCAACTATAGTTTAAGTATTTAGATATTTTATTTAAACATTATCCAGAATATGAATGATAATTTTACTTTTGATGATAACCCAGTAAATAAAAACCGATAAACTATGTCAAATATTCGATTTCAAGCTCTTCAGGCTGTACTTAGCAGGACAATTCCCGAAATAAAATTGCCTTCCACCAAAATCTCCGATTATTTCAACGCTAATGTTTTCGATAAACAAAAAATGAAAGAATATCTTTCTAAAGAAGCGTACCAGGTAATTGCTGATTCTGTTGAAAAAGGGGAACCGATACCAAGAGATATGGCAGAGCAAGTTGCATCGGCAATGAAATCCTGGGCGTTAAGTAAAAGTGCAACTCATTATACACATTGGTTTCAGCCACTTACGGGTTCAACTGCCGAAAAACATGACGCCTTTTTTGAACCAACTCCGGATGGCGGCGCTATGGAAACATTTTCGGGTGATGCATTAGCTCAACAGGAGCCTGATGCATCCAGTTTTCCAAGCGGCGGGATACGGAATACTTTCGAGGCCAGGGGATATACTGCATGGGACCCATCTTCTCCGGCGT
Organism: Bacteroidota bacterium; assembly: GCA_025355225.1. Lineage (GTDB taxonomy): Bacteria > Bacteroidota > Bacteroidia > Sphingobacteriales > Sphingobacteriaceae > Mucilaginibacter. Next base: position 912 of record JANYAB010000424.1, on the reverse strand, counting down.
TCATTATGGGCCGCACCCTTTGTATCCCAACGGTATTTGTTTCATATACCGGCGAGGCCCTGGATTATAAAGTTCCGTTATTAAAGGCATTACATGCATTAGATAAGGCAGCCGTAGATATATGCCATTACTTTGATAAGAGTATTGAGAAAGTCAATGCATCGTTAGGGATTGAGCAGGAATACTTCCTGGTGGATATTGCTTTATTTAATGCCCGTCCGGATCTATATTTGACCGGACGTACCCTTTTTGGGCATATTTCTGCTAAAAACCAGCAATTAGAAGATCACTATTTCGGCTCGATACCTGAAAGAGTTTATGCATTTATGCAGGATATGGAGACCGAGGCGCTGCAACTGGGTATTCCTTTAAAAACACGTCACAACGAGGTTGCACCATCGCAGTTCGAGTGCGCTCCCATTTATGAAGAGATCAACCTTGCAATTGATCACAACCAGCTATTAATGGACTTGATGGACAGGGTTGCTAAACGGCACAATTTTAAAGTTTTGCTTCACGAAAAACCCTATGAAGGCATCAATGGTTCTGGGAAACACAATAACTGGTCGATGATAACCAATACGGGTAGAAATCTATTATCGCCCGGAAAAACCCCTAAAAATAACCTGATGTTCCTTGCTTTTTTTGTCAATACTATTAGGGCAGTATACGAGCATGCCGATTTGCTCAGGGCATCAATCGCTTCAGTAAACAACGATCATCGTTTAGGCGCCAATGAAGCCCCTCCTGCTATTATATCAATTTTTCTGGGCAGTCAGTTAAGTGACGTATTGGATGAGATAGAAACCTCAAGGATCAGTAAAAAAATAAAGGATGATGCATTGCTGTGGCAAGGCATACCTAAAATCCCTCAGATTTTAAAGGACAACACCGATCGTAACCGCACTTCAC
>JANYAB010000421.1 GCA_025355225.1 Bacteroidota bacterium | reverse complement strand
ATTGATTTGGCAAACAGCTGGCGAATAGTACCCGCTTCGGCTTTTGACGGATCAGTAGCCCCTATCAGTTTACGGAAATCTTCAACCGCATTGTCTTTTTCCAGTATAGCAGCAACAATAGGTCCTGAGGACATAAATGTTACCAGGTCGGTATAAAAAGGACGCGCTTTGTGCACGGCATAAAACTCGCCTGCTTTTTCAGGGGTTAACCAGGTATATTTCATGGCGCTTATTTTGAATCCGCCTTTTGTTATATGATCTAAAATTGCACCGATGTGGCCATTGGCAACTGCATCGGGTTTAATCATCGTGAATGTTTTATTGTTTTCCATTGCTTATATTAAATTGTCGCAAAAGTAGCGTTTTATACTTTATAAAATAAAGTCTTCTGCTTTATAATTAGATGGTTCGTATTTAATTTATTTATTTAGCTTTGCAGCTGTTTTTAGACTTGATGTTAGAATTAGCCTCGCTTATTGAACTTTTAGCGCAGCCCCGTAGAATAGTAATCACTACCCATCATAAACCTGATGGCGATGCTATGGGTTCGTCTTTAGGCTTGTATAATTATTTGATACAGCAGGACCACCACGTAAAAGTTATTACCCCAACAGATTATCCTGATTTTTTAGCATGGCTCCCGGGAAACGGCGAAGTTATTATTTACACGGATAACATCGATGCGGCCACCGTTTTAGTAGCCAATGCAGAACTTGTGTTTTGCCTGGATTTTAACGCACTAAGCCGTATTAATGAACTGGGTGAACTGGTGCGTCAAAGCGGGGCAGTCAAAATTATGATTGATCATCATCTTGACCCTGAAGACTTTGATGATTATCGTTACTGGAATATTAATGCCTGTGCAACGGCACAATTAGTATATACATTTATTGCTGATAAACTGGGCAATAATGCAATGATAAACAAGGATATCGCGACCTGCCTGTATACCGGCATCATGACTGATTCAGCATCGTTCCGATTGCCTAATACAACAGCTGATGTGCATCGTATAGTGGCCGATCTGATTGATGCGGGCGCTGTTAACTGGCGGATACATGAACTGGTTTATAATAATGCATCCGAATGCAAGCTGCGTTTTTTAGGCCATTGCTTAAGTGAAAAATTGGAAGTGCTTTATGAATTTAACACAGCAATCATAACAGTCACTAAAGAGGAACTTGAAAAATATGATGTAATTACTGGTGATACTGAAGGCATAGTGAATTATGCTTTATCTATTGCAGGTATCCGTTTGGCTGCATTTATAGTTGAACGTACTGATAAGGTAAAACTTTCGTTAAGGTCAAGAGGTGAATTTCCGGCAAATGATATTTGCAAGAAATATTTCAATGGAGGTGGGCATCGTAATGCCGCCGGTGGTACATCAACCGGCACCCTTGAGGAGGTTATCAAACAATTTAAACTAATTTTACCCGAATATAAAAAACTATTAATACAATAAATGATGAAAAGAAAGATAATGTTTTTAGCTTTTGCAGCGATTGGATTGGCGGGTTGCAATGGTGGATTTAAAAAAGGCACAGGCGGATTATTATATGAGGTCCACGCTGACAAAGGCGGCGCAAAGATACAGGAAGGCGACTTTATAAGTATTAACCTGGTAGCAAAAACCGATGGTGACTCTGTGCTATTCAGTACCTATGAGAGTGGACATCCATCTCTTACACTTTTACCAAAGCCGCAAACTCCCGGCGATATTTACACCGGAATTAAATTATTAGCCGAAGGCGACAGCGCTACTATAAAAACAAGTATCGATTCGATGTTTAAAAAAGGGCAGCGCAGGCCACCTTTTAAAGGCAAGTATATTGTTTACGAAGTAAAGGTTGAAAAAGTAATCGCCAAAGGCAATTTGAATGAAACGGTATTTAATGGCCGGATCACCAACTATATGAAAGGCCAGGCTGACATTATGAGAAAAGCAGAGCCGGCGAAGGTCAAAAAATACATTGATGATAATAAATTGACCGGTGTTACTACCCCTTCGGGCTTATTTTATGTGATCACTAAACCAGGCAACGGTGATAAACCTGCTGTTGCTGATACTGCGGCAGTGTTTTATACGGCAAAATACCTTAACGGAAAAGTTTTTGAAACTAATGTTAAAGAGGTAGCTCAAAAAAATAAAACCTATAACCCTATGATGCAATACAAACCGATACATATTCCGGTTGGTGTTAGAGGAGTAATACCGGGTTGGGACGAAGGCTTACTGCTTTTGAACAAAGGCGCCAAGGCTACTTTTGTTATACCTTCGAAACTTGCTTATGGCGAACAGGGTTACCAGGTAATTCAGCCATTTACACCGCTTGTATTTGATGTGGAATTGGTTGATATTATTCATCCGGACCCCAATGCTAAAAAGCCTGTTCCCCAGGTAATGCCGCAATTACAAAAACCGGTTACCCGTTAATTTATTTATATAGCCCTCCCGATTTATCGGGAGGGCTTTTTCTATTAAGCGATGAAAAAATTTGCTATTATTATCTTTTTGGTTCTGGCAATTGCTGCACAGGTAAAAGCCCAGGACAATTTTGTACATACACCCAAGGGCGCTCTTGTAAAAATAGTTACAACCAATCCGGGTGATAAAATAAAACTGAATGACGTTGTTGCATTTGATGTAATTCAGAAAACAGATAAAGACTCCATTCTTTTTAGTAGCTACGCACTGGGCCATCCGATAAAGATACAGGTACAAGCCTCTCAAAACGTTGGTGACCTGATGGATGTATTGCCGCTATGTGCCGCAAAAGACAGCGCTTATGTGAAAATCCCTTCCGACTCTGTTTTTAAGGGACACGAACAGGAAAGGCCTCCTTTTTTGCCAAAAGGCAGTAACCTGGTATTCACTATAAAGATAGTCAAAATACAATCGTTGGCCGATGCTATGGCCGAAAGAAACACAGCCATCGAAAGCATGAAAGCTGCTGAAACTACAGCTCTTGATAAGTACGTTACCGACCATAAATTAGTCGTTAAGACCACCCTATCGGGCTTAAGATACTTTATTACCCAGCCATCACTTAAACAGAAACCTTTACCTGGCGATACTTTGCTGGTTAACTACACAGGCCATACCCTGGATGGAAAAGTATTTGATTCGAGCGTACAGGCCGACGCGCAAAAGGCAGGTTTAAATCAACCCGGACGTAATTATGAACCCTTGCCAGTGGTTGTGGGCCAGGGAGCAGTGATAAAAGGTTGGGATGAAGGCTTGCTTTTATTGAATGAGGGTTCAAAGGCAGAACTTATTATTCCATCAAGCCTGGGATATGGAGCTCAGGGTTCAGGTCCGGATATTGGGCCATACAGCCCGCTTATCTTTGACGTAGAGCTTGTAAAAATAAAACCTATAAAACATATTGCAGCCAAGCCAGTGGTAAAGAAAACAGTTGCTAAAAAGAAGACATTAACTAAGAAGCATGCTTCGACGGTACAGAAAAATCCGCCCAAGACTCAATAATATTAAAAATTAAAAGAAAGCCTTCTGCAACACAGGAGGCTTTTTAATTTTGCAATATGGTACTTACCGATACACATACCCACCAGTATTACGAGACCGATCCGGTAAAGAGAGAGGAGCAGATGCAGCGTTGTATTGCAAATGGCATCGACCGTTTGTTTTTGCCCAATGTGGATCCTTCTTCAATTGAATTGGTGTTCAGTCTCGTTAAAGCATATCCTGAAAATTGTTTTGCTATGCTTGGCTTACATCCATGCGATATTAAAGCGAATTGGCGGGACGAATTAACTATAATTCAGGAGTCAATACCCCAACATAAAATATATGCGATCGGCGAAATCGGAATCGACCTATATTGGGACAAAAGTTTTTTTAATGAACAGGTTGAGGCCTTTAGGACACAGATAGGTTGGGCAAAAGCGTTAAAACTACCTATTGTAATACACTGTCGGGATGCATTTGACGAGGTTTACGAAGTGTTACAACAGGAAAATGATGAAAACCTTCGCGGAATTTTCCATTGTTTTACAGGGACATCAGAGCAGGCCCAAAAAATAATAGCACTGGGTTTTTACCTGGGCATTGGTGGCGTGGTAACCTATAAGAATGCTGGTTTAGATAAAATTGTACAGCAAATTGATTTGAAGCATATAGTTTTAGAAACAGATTCTCCTTATCTTACGCCGGTTCCGCACCGGGGCAAGCCAAATGAAAGTTCTTATTTGATCTATGTGGCCCAAAAAGTGGCTGACCTGCATCAAACAGACCTGGAAACTGTAGCATCCATTACTACAGGAAACTCTAAAATTGTATTCGGTGTGTGAATCGTTTTATTTATAAATTTATTTAGAACAAACTTCTATTCATGAGTCAAATACTGATCATCTATACCGGTGGGACAATAGGTATGATGAGTGACCCGAAAACAAAAGTACTCAGGCCGATCAACTTTGAGCAGATCATGGAGAATGTTCCGGAGTTGGAGAAGCTTAATTGCAAGATCAAGGTGCACTCATTTGAAGAGATCATTGACTCCTCAAATATGAACCCTGCAATTTGGAGCGAACTGGCCCTGCTGATCAAAGAAAACTATGATAGTGTAGACGGCGTTGTGATATTACACGGTTCGGATACCATGGCCTTTACCGCTTCCGTATTGAGCTTTATGCTCGAAAATCTGGCAAAGCCGATTATTTTTACCGGCTCGCAATTACCCATAAGCGCTATACGTACCGATGCAAAGGAAAATTTGATGACGGCCATAGAGATAGCAAAGGCCAAAAAGAATGATCGTGCACGGGTTCCGGAGGTGTGTATTTATTTCGATTATAAATTATTCAGAGGTAATAGAGCATTTAAGTATAACTCATCAAAATTCGAGGCATTCCGATCGCCAAATTATCCCATTCTGGCCGAGTCGGGCGTACACTTGAAATTCAATATAAATGATATCAGGCAACCTGCCGATGCGCCATTTAAGATTCACAGAAAACTGGTGAACGATGTTGCTGTTTTGAAACTTTATCCCGGGATCAGCCAAAAAGTGGTGGAAACCATTCTGGGTGCAGATGTTAGAGGTATAGTTATGGAAACGTTTGGCGCCGGTAATACTACTACCGATAAATGGTTTACCGACCTGCTTAAAAATGCGATCAATAGCGGCAAGGTGATACTCGATATCTCGCAATGTAAGGTGGGTACAGTAGAACTGGGACGCTATGAAACCAGCAAAGAGCTAAAGGATATGGGTATAACCAATGGCTATGACATGACCTACGAAGCCGCCATCACCAAAATGATGTTCTTACTGGGACAGTATGAGGAACCGTTGATCATTAAAGAAATGCTGGAAACGGACTTGCGGGGCGAGTTAACAGTATCGTGATATTTGGACATTGATTGGTAAAAAAGATATTTTGCAACGCATTTATAAAGCAGTAAATTCGTTATACCATGTTAAACCAACGCCGTACTTTTCTGAAGCAGGCGGCCACCCTTGTAGGTGCTTTTTCTGCTGCCAGCCTTTTTAACCAGCTGCATGCCGAAGAATGGAAACATGCATCTAAAAAGATCGAACATTTGGGTGCTGACCAAATAGCGCAGGATGAGGATTACTGGAGCGTTATACAGAATGCCTATACAGTAAACCCCAATATTATTAATTTGAATAACGGCGGAGTCTCGCCGTCGCCAATGGTAGTGCAGAAAGCTGTCGAACGGTTTAATGAGTTATCCAATGAAGGCCCTTCCTATTTTATGTGGCGCATACTCGACCAGGGGCGCGAACCATTGCGTGAAAAAATGGCTTTGCTTGCTGGCGCGCTCCCCGATGAAATAGCTATCAACCGCAATTCGACAGAGGCGCTCAATACTGTTATTTATGGTCTCGATCTGAAAAGTGGCGATGAAGTAGTCGGCACAAAACAGGATTATCCAAACATGATACAGGCCTGGAGACAAAGAGCTCAACGGGAAGGGATAGTCTATAAACAGATCAGCTTTGATTTCCCAATTGAAGATGACGCTCAAATTGTTAAGGCATATGAAAATGCGATAACGCCCAAAACAAAAATCCTGCATGTAACACATATGATCAATTGGGTAGGGCAGACCATGCCGGTGCGAAAAATATGCGATATGGCGCATGTCAAAGGGATTGAGGTTATTGTTGATGGCGCCCACTCATTTGGCCTGCTCGATTTTAAAATACCAGATTTAGGCTGCGATTATTTTGGAACCAGTCTGCATAAATTTTTATCGGCGCCAATAGGCAGCGGAATGTTATGGATAAAAAAGGATAAGATCGGAAAAATATGGCCATTATTATGTAGTGGGGATCCGCATAGTGGTGATATCCGCAAATTTGAAACACTCGGAACCCGCAGTTTCCCAATTGAGCAGGGGATTGGCGAAGCGATCAATTTTCACGAGGCAATAGGCAGCAAACGCAAGGAAGAGCGGATAAGGTACCTTAAAAACTATTGGGCTTCAAAAGTTAAGGAAATACCCAAAGTAAAATTGCATACTTCCTTAAAGCCCCAATATTCATGTGCTATTTGCGGGGTAAGTATTGATGGGATGACGCCGGGCGAGTTGGACAACGCCTTATTCAACAAATACAAGATACATACAGTCGGCATCGTGTGGGAAAACATTAGCGCAGTTAGGGTGACGCCGCATGTTTATACCAAGCTTGCCGATCTGGACAAATTGGTGCATGCAATTGAAGAGATCGCTGTAAAAGCATAATCCCTCAAAATAATGTTATGGAGAACAGCAAAGACAATTATAACATACAATATGCAGTACCACTTTTCATGGTGTCCAACATGGAAACCTCGTTGAAATTTTATACCGACGGCTTAGGTTTTACAACACTGAATACGTGGACGCCACGCGGAAAAATTGAATGGTGCTGGCTACAGCGCGAAGGCGGGCCGCTGATGCTGCAGGAATTCAGGGTGTCTGAAACCAAACCCTATCTTTCAGGTGATAAGCCGGGTGCTGGTGTGTCAATCTGGTTCCAATGCCTGGATTCATTGGCCCTGTATCATGAGTTTATCGACAAGGGAATTGATGCGCAAGAACCATTTGTTGGAAACGGTCTATGGGATGTAAGGGTTATCGATCCTGATGGTTATTATTTGCATTTTGAGAGCCCAACCGATGTTCCCGAAGAAACAAAATATTCTGAATGGGTTGATAAAAAATGAGATGGTTCAATTTGCTTTCAACCGGGATACAACCATAGGCCCCAGGAGTTCTATCCAATCCGTATACATTGCACCGGAAGGGTGCAGGCCATCAGATGCTATCAGTGCCGGATTTGTTGCTGCCTGCCTTGAGATGCCTGTTATATCTAAATAATGGACACCGGCTTTAATACTTATTTCCTTATTAATGGCGTTAAACTGATCTATCTGTGGACCGATTGAAGCATCGTTTCCGCCAGCAAAAGGTGTTACGCCATAATCGGGGATAGATAAAACAAACACCCGGCTGGTATCTCCTTTTGCAAAATTTATGGCGGCGTTTAATACCTGCGTAAATTTTGTCTTGTAGTTATCCTGACTTAGATGTTGAAACTGATCGTTAACTCCAATTAATAAAGTAACAAAATCAAATTTCTTATTGCCAATACCGCTATTGGCAATCGCGTTTATTAAATTATCTGTTGTCCAACCCGTAGTTGCAATTATGGTAGGAGAGCCTACCTTCAGCGAATTAAGGTTTAATAAGTCTTTAAGCTGGTATGGATAGGAGTCCTTTTGCGCTACTGCTTCGCCAATAGTATACGAATCTCCAAGGGCAAGATAGTTTATTGAATCGTTAGTAACGGCTTTAATAGTGTCCTGATTATTCATTGAGGCGACTGGCGCTATAGCGGTTGGGTTTTTAGTGCAGCTTACTAAGGTTATAACGGTAATAACAATTGAATTCAATACGTTCATAAAATCTCCATATTGAACAATACGGAAATATTATGTTTAAGGTTTTTTTTAATGTCTTCAATATCTGCATCTTTTCCAAGTTCTTTTTGCATGGAAGTTACCGCCTTGTCATCAATCCCACAGGGGACTATATTATTAAAATAATCGAGGTCGGCATTAACATTAAAGGCTAAACCATGCATGGTCACCCAACGACTGCAGCGTACACCGAGCGCGCAAATTTTTCTGGCATTTTCATTATCGGGGTCCAGCCAAACGCCGGTGTACCCCGGATACCTGTCGCCCTTTAACCCGTATTGGGCCATAGTTAATATAACTGCTTCTTCCAGTGTACGCAGGTAAAGATGTATATCTGTAAAAAAGTTATCCAGGTCGAGTATTGGGTAACACACAATTTGCCCCGGGCCATGATAGGTGATATCGCCGCCCCGGTTGATCGCGTAATAGGTGGCATTTTTCTCTTTTAATCCATTTTCGTCTAAAAGCAGATGCTCGGGCTTACCGCTTTTGCCCAAAGTATACACATGTGGATGTTCACAAAATATAAGATAATTGGGGGTTGGTGGGTCTTCATCGTACTCATCACCCTCGCTCATTATTTTGCGGTTGCGTATGCGGGTTTTTAAATCAACCGTGGCAGCAAACAAAGCTTCCTGTTTATCCCAGGCCTCCTTATAGTCAATTAAGCCCCAGTCCTGAAAAATTACGTTCTTGTTCTTCATATCCCTATCCCTTTACGTACCCTATCATATAGTCTTCGTATTGCAGGTAATCAACCTGGTAGTCCAATTTAGTCTCGCCCTTTATTAAGTGGGCAGTCACTTTTCCTTCTTTATCAAATTTAAAAGGTTCTAACGAGATATTATCAGCAAATGAAACTTCTTTTTGCCCAAAGCATTTATAAACCGCTTCTTTAGCGCACCAACAAACATACAGCTGCTGTATTTTGTCTTGGTCGTAAATAAATGCCATCTCCTCGGGGCGCATAAATTTATGTGCAATACGTTCCACTTTTTCCTTAATCTGTTCGATATCTACTCCAACCGGTCTCGTTTTGCTGATCATCACTGCGGCGTATTCAAATGAATGGCTTAAGGAGATATGGTACGGAAGGTCTACCAGGTAGGGTTTGCCATGAGCGTCAACCCTGCAGTCGATATATTCATCGGTTTGCAGCATTTTACGCAATAAAACGCGTGTCCCTAACCAGTGTAAATATCGTTTACCGTGGCTTAACTGCTCAACAAAATTTTTTTCATGTTGATTTAGCTGCAGCTGATTATATAATTCGTCAGGTCTCTCTTCTATTTTCCAAATAGCAAATTCGGTATCATCATCAATTTGCTTTTTGTATGCTATTGCCATAAAAGTAAAATTGCAAAAAGGATGGCAAACTTAAGTCAAATAATTCTAATTTAGGCCAAATATACATTGCTATGATTTTATCAGACAAGCGCATTCTCGAAGAAATTGACAAGGGCCATATAATTATTGAACCGTTTAGACCTGATTGTTTAGGTACAAACTCGTACGATGTGCATTTGGGTAAGCATCTTGCTACCTATCGCGACAGGGTGCTGGATGCTAAACTGCACAACGAGATAGATGGCTTTGAAATTCCGAAAGAAGGCTTCGTTTTACAGCCCAATACACTTTACCTGGGTGTTACGATGGAATATACCGAGACGCATCGGCATGTGCCATTTTTAGAAGGAAAATCAAGTACCGGTCGTCTGGGAATTGATATTCATGCCACGGCAGGAAAGGGAGACGTTGGTTTTTGCAATACCTGGACACTGGAGATATCATGCGCTCAGCCGGTACGAATATATGCCGGAATGCCCATAGGGCAGTTGATCTATTTTGTGGTGGAAGGTGAGATTGAAACGCTATATAATACTAAAGTTGGTGCTAAATATAATAACCCGACCACCCGCCCGGTAGAGAGTATGATGTGGAAAAACAAGTTTTAGATTTTTGAGAATTCAGGAGACCAGAGCACAAAGGTCGCTGTCCAAAACGTCTGAAATTCGCCTATATGCGCATCTGAAATTCGCACATTTGAAATCTGCACATCCGCACATCGTCCTAAGATGCTATCGTATGGGGATTCCTTTTTATGCCAATCTTTTTGACTTCTTCCATTATCGATTTTGCATCATAACCGCATTCGGCCCAAAGTTCGGGTTGTTCCCCATGTTCTATAAAACGGTCGGGTATACCTAAACGGACAACCTGAGCAGTGTAATTATTATCGGCCATAAACTCCAGTACGGCGCTTCCCATCCCGCCCTCAATGCAACCGTCCTCGACTGTTATTATCTTACCGAACTTTTTAAACACCTCATGTAGCAGATTTTCGTCCAATGGCTTAACAAAGCGTAAATCGTAATGCGCGGGATAAAAGCCCTCGTTGCCAAGTTCCGTGGTAGCTTTTATCACTTCGTTGCCGACGGTACCTATCGAAAGTATAGCAACCTCTTCTCCGTCGCATATTTTGTGTCCCTTGCCTACAGGTATAGCCTTTAGCGGGCGTTGCCAGTCAACCATTACCCCGGTTCCGCGCGGGTAGCGTATAACAAATGGGCCCATATCATCCTGCTGAGCGGTATACATCAGGTTCCGCAACTCTTCTTCATTCATAGGTGCCGAAACGGTCATATTCGGGATGCAGCGCATGTAGGCGAGATCGTATGCTCCATGATGCGTGGGGCCATCGGCGCCGGCTATGCCAGCCCTGTCAAGACAGAATATTACGTTTAGCTTTTGTATGGCTACATCATGTATCACCTGGTCATAGGCCCTTTGCATAAAACTGGAATAGATGTTGCAAAAAGGAATAAGTCCCTGGGTTGCCAATCCGGCCGAAAAGGTTACAGCGTGCTGTTCTGCGATACCCACATCAAAGGCACGGTTTGGCATCGCCTTCATCATCATATTAAGCGAGCAGCCCGATGGCATAGCCGGCGTAATACCCATAATTTTAGGATTCAGCTCAGCCAGTTCAATAATGGTATGGCCAAATACGTCCTGGTATTTCGGCGGTTGGGGCTTTTCTGCTTTGGATTTTTTGATCTCACCAGTTATTTTATCAAATAAGCCTGGGGCATGCCACTTGGTTTGGTCCTTTTCGGCTAAAGAATACCCTTTTCCTTTAACAGTGACACAATGCAATAACTTCGGCCCGGGTATGTCACGGAGGTCGCGCAATACTTTTACCAGGTGTTTTACATCATGCCCGTCTATAGGGCCAAAATAACGAAATTGGAGGGCTTCAAAAAAATTACTTCTCTTCAGCAAAGTACCCTTAATACTCTTTTCTATCTTCTTTGCGATCTTAAAAGCATCGGGGCCAATTGCAGATAGTTTTGTTAATACATGAGCAATATCATCTCTAAACCGGTTATATGGCTTTGATGTAGTAATGTCTGTCAGGTATTCTTTTAACGCCCCCACATTAGGATCTATAGACATGTTATTGTCGTTCAGGATCACCAAAAGGTTTGAATTTTCGATACCAGCATGGTTAAGCGCTTCAAAGGCTATCCCTGCTGTCATGGCCCCGTCCCCAATTACGGCTACGTGCTGGCGGTCAGTTTCTCCTTTGTATTGCGAAGCTACAGCCATGCCCAAAGCAACGGAAATCGAGGTGGACGAATGCCCGACGCCAAAGGTATCATATTCGCTTTCTGCTCTTTTTGGGAAGCCGCTTATCCCACCATAAATGCGGTTAGTATGAAAAACGTCACGGCGGCCGGTTAATATTTTATGGCCATATGCCTGGTGCCCAACATCCCAAACCAATTGATCATATGGCGTATTTAATATATAATGCAAGGCAACTGTTAATTCCACAACGCCAAGGCTGGCTGCAAAATGGCCGCCATTTACCGATACTACATCAATTATATACTGACGTAATTCCTGACAAACCTGCTCAAGTTGATCTTCGGTAAGTTGCTTTAAATCAGAAGGGTAGTTTATTTTTTGTAGTAAATCACCAGCTGTTACCTGCATTGACATCCTTATAAAACTTTGACTTACAAAGAAAGCTATTTAATTGCTAAAATCATTGAAAAATCGTCTGCAATAATTATACTTTTGACTTTCAATTATGACCGAAGATAGTTTTGCAATAAAATTACCGCAGTTTGAAGGACCTTTTGACCTTTTGCTTTTTTTTATCGAAAGGGACGAACTGGATATCCATGATATACCAATTGCCCGGATTGCGGATGATTTTTTAAACTATATCCACCAGATGACCAGCCTTAACATGGAGCTTGCCAGCGAATTTATTTTTGTGGCTGCTACACTTATGCGTATTAAAGCCAAAATGCTTTTACCCCGCTATGCTGCTGAAGAGGAAGGAAGCGAACTGGATCCAAAGGCTGAACTGATTAGAAAACTGATAGAGTACAAGAAATTTAAAATGATATGCGAGGAACTTCGCCCGCTTGAAGAGGAACGTTTTAAACAGGAAAAACGCGGCAATATCATATACGACCTGCAGCAGATAGAAAAAGAAGTTATCCCCGGAGAGGAACTTTCTGAACTTAGTTTGTACAAATTAATGATGGTATTTGACCGTGTAACGAAGCGGTATTTAAACCGCACAGAAGTGGTTACGCACACGGTACTGCAATATCCATATACTGTTGAGGCGCAAAAAAAAGCAATTAACGACTTGCTAAGGATCAATAAAAAGCTTGATTTTAATTCGATAGCCGGCCAGTCAGAAAATAAAGTGCATTTTGTTTACAATTTTCTCGCGCTACTCGAAATGCTGCAACAGGAGATAATTAACATACAAGTAGGATTGGGTTATAATAATTTTTGGATTTCGGCACGGGAATAGTCATAGACAGGAATCAAGACACAGGAACCGGGATTTTTAGAGAAGAGGCTGTGGTAACATCATTTTAATGTTGGCTCTTGATTCTTGCCTCTTGGTTCTAAATAACTAACTTAGCGCCGTTTTAAATACAACATGAAAAGAGACAAATTAATATTTAAGCTGCTGAATGAGGAACAACAACGCCAGGAAGAGGGTATTGAACTTATTGCATCAGAGAACTTTGTAAGCAAACAAGTAATGGAAGCCGCCGGCTCCGTTGCTACCAACAAATACGCGGAAGGCTTACCCGGCAAACGTTATTATGGCGGTTGCCAGGTTGTTGACGAAATTGAAACTATTGCGATTGAAAGAGCTAAACAGCTATTTAATGCCGAATGGGTGAATGTGCAGCCGCACTCTGGCGCGCAGGCCAACGCTGCGGTTATGCTTGCTTGCAGCCTGGCGATAAAATTTTAGGTTTCGACCTCTCACATGGCGGGCACTTAACACATGGCTCTGCGGTGAATTTCTCCGGCAAATTGTATCAGCCGCATTTTTATGGAGTTAAAAAGGAAACCGGATATGTTGATTATGATCAGCTCAAACAGGTTGCTCTTAAGGAAAAGCCTAAAATGATAATTGCCGGAGCTTCGGCTTACTCGCGCGATTGGGACTATGAATTTATAAGAAAAGTAGCAGACGAGGTTGGTGCGCTGGTATTGGCGGATATTGCCCACCCGGCGGGACTTATCGCCCGAGGATTATTAAATGATCCGCTGCCCCATTGCCATATCGTGAGCACGACTACGCATAAAACCCTTCGTGGGCCCCGTGGCGGAATGATCATGATGGGCAAGGATTTTGAGAACCCGTTTGGGCTGAAAACACCAAAAGGAGAAACCAGGATGATGTCGGCATTGTTGGATATGGGAGTTTTTCCGGGAACGCAGGGCGGCCCGCTTGAACATATTATTGCAGCAAAGGCAATTGCGTTTGGCGAAGCGTTGAGTGATGAATATATGAAATATATTGTCCAGGTTAAAAAGAATGCACATGCAATGGCTGATGCTTTTACAGCCCGCGGTTATCAAATTGTTTCGGGCGGTACAGACAATCACTTAATTTTGATCGATCTCCGGAATAAAAATATAACCGGTAAAGCGGCGGAAAATGCTTTAGTGGCAGCCGATATTACCGTGAATAAAAATATGGTTCCATATGATGATAAATCACCGTTTGTAACTTCAGGTATTCGCGTTGGCACTGCTGCTATCAGCACCCGCCATATGAAGGAAAAGCAAATGGACCATATTGTGGAATTGATTGATGCGGTTATAATTGACCCGGAAAATGAATCTTCTTTAAAAAAGATACGTAAAAAAGTTCACAAGCTGATGGAGGCATATCCACTATATCGCAATAGTGATTCGGATTAATTAAATTAGACATAAATCCCTTTTAGCGCATAAGTGCTTGGCAGGCACTTATGTTATTACCAGGATAAACGTCACAATAGATTTTATAAATGAATTTGCCATTAATAATAGCAATAAATTGGAAACAGAATTACAATTAAATGTATTGGTTGTTGATGATAACCTGATAAACAGGATGTTAATTAACAAGGTGCTGAGTAAATGGGGGATAAAAATCGAATTTGCCGAAAACGGACTCGAGGCTGTCAACAAAATAGAAAACAACCCCAATATCGATGTCGTATTAATGGATATACATATGCCCGTAATGGGCGGTTTGGAGGCAACCCAAATTATTCGCGCAAAGACAGAACCCTACTATCAGGATCTGCCTATTATTGCATTAACCGCGTCGATGTTAAGCAGCGAGGTTAACGAAATTACCAACTCCGGCATGAGCGATTATATATTGAAACCTTTTGACCCCAAAGCCTTAATTGATAAATTGAGCAAATATCAGAAGCACTGAGTCTTTAAATCTTAAATTCACGCTATTCCGCGTAGGCAATAGTGGCAATGCTCAGTTTCAATCCCTCAACTTTAAGTAATACTGCCCCGCAAGCCTCGAGGGTTGAGCCCGTAGTTACTACGTCGTCCACCAATAAAACGTGTTTATTTATCAATGCCTCAGGATTCTTTAAAACAAATACTTCTTTCATATTCTCAAACCTTGAAAATCGTGAACGGTGTGTTTGAGTTTCAGTAGCTATAATACGGACCAGGTTATTCTCTACAACAGGAGCTTTTATTTTGTCTGATAACCCTTCGGCAAAGCAAGTGCTTTGGTTATAGCCTCTCTTCAAGAGCCTGCTTTTGTGCAAGGGAACAGGTATGATGAGGTCTGCACTATTGAAAACCGGGTTATTGGCTAACTGATCCCCGGCGATATTCCCCAGTAAATTTCCCACCTTCTGAACGCCTTTATATTTAAACTGATGCAATAGATGCTGCATTTTCCCGCCTTTGGTAAAATAACATAAGGCGTAAGCAGCCTCAAGATTTATTTTGCCCCAAAACTGTTGGGCAACCACATTGTCTGGTTTTAAATGAAAATTGGTAAAAGGTAAATTATACAGGCAATCGGTACATATCAATTCTTCGCCGATAACCAGGCTTTCTCTGCAGGCCTGGCAAAGTTCAGGAAATAATAAGGAAATAAAATCTGCCAAATAGCCGCCTTGCAATTTCATGCAATGAATTTAGCATTTTTCATCAAAGTAATTGTTAAGCAGTTTTTGTCGTTTCTTTTATGGCTAATTGCCCGCAGGCGGCATCAATATCTTTTCCTCTGCTGCGCCGTATGTTGGTTATTACATTGTGGCTTCTTAAGTATTCGGCAAAAGCTTCAATTTTATCTTCACCGGCATTGGTATAGCTGGCAAACGATATGGGATTGTATTCAATGATGTTTACTTTGCAAGGTATATGCTTGCAAAATTTCGCTAATTCTGCAGCATCCTGTAGCTCATCGTTAAAATCGTTAAAAACGATGTATTCATAGGTGACTGCGTTTTTTGTTTTGGCATAATAGTATTTAAGGGCGTCAGCCAAAGCCTTTAATGAATTTTGTTCATTTATAGGCATTATGGTATTACGTTTTTCATCGTTAGCTGCATGTAAGGATAATGCAAGGTTAAATTTAACCTCATCATCACCCAATTTTTTTATCATTTTAGCTATGCCGGCAGTAGATACTGTAATCCTTTTTGGAGACATATTAAGCCCATCCTCCGCCGTAATTCTTTCGATCGACTTGAGCACATTGTTGTAGTTAAGCAGTGGCTCGCCCATGCCCATGTAAACTATATTAGTTAAGGGCACGCCATAATTCTCTCTTGCCTGCCTGTCTATAAGCACCACCTGGTCAACTATTTCGTCAGGATTAAGGTTGCGTTTCCGCTCCATATAACCTGTCGCACAAAATTTACAGGTCAAACTGCAACCCACTTGTGATGATACGCAAGCCGTCATCCGTTCGGGGGCCGGAATTAAAACCCCCTCAATTAAATAGTTATCGTGTAGAATAAAGGAATTTTTTATAGTTTTATCCGCACTAAACTGTGAGTTGTTAATTTTTACATTATTGATAATAAAATTTTCATCCAGTTTTTTACGCAGTTCTTTTGAAATATTGCTCATTTCGTCAAAAGAAAAACATGATTTTTCCCACAGCCACTCATAAATTTGCTTTGCTCTGTAACTTTTTTCATCCATTTTAGTAAAATGTTCGTACAAAGCTTCAATGCTCAGGCTGCGGATATCAATTTTATCTTTAGTATTGTTCACTTTGCAAAAGTACTTAAATAAAAAAAAACAGCATTTTTTATAAACATTCATTTGTAATCTTTTATATTAAGAATAGTCAGATGATAGTTTGTGATTCCCAGTTCGGCCAATCAAACTATGAAAAATTGTGTATTGTGGGGCATTTTGAGCATTAAGTTAAATTTATTTAAATGAAAATTTTTAGAGCCGAGTACGTTTTCCCTGTTTGCGCCGATCCGATTAAAAATGGAATAGTTACTGTAAATGATGCTGGTAAAATCATTTCCGTTTCAGACACTCACCCCCCCAACACAGAAGTTGGGAACATAGAACAACTGAAAGGCATTATTTGCCCCGGATTTATCAATACCCACTGTCATCTTGAACTTTCCCATCTTAAAGATAAAATCTCTCCCGATTGCGGCCTCATAAACTTCATCAAAGAAATTCAAGCTTTAAGAACTTCAGACAGTTCCGAAATATCTGAAGCCGCAGCTAATGCTGATAACGAAATGTATGAAAATGGCATAGTTGCCGTGGGCGACATATCGAACAGCGACATTACCACATCAATTAAGGGTAAGAGTAAAATATACTACCACACTTTTGCTGAAACATTTAGCTTTTTGCCCGAACGTGCAACGGGCGCATTTGACAAAGCATTGTCGCTGTTAAAGGAATTTAAACCACAGTCTTGTTCCATAACACCGCATGCATCTTATTCTGTATCAAAGGAGTTATTTAAGCTAATAAAAAATTACAGTGAAACAGGCCGCAATCTTATCAGTATGCACAACCAGGAGTGCGAGGACGAAAATAAATTCTTTCGTTACCGGTTAGGTGGATTTATCGACTTTTATGACCATTTGGGCATTAATATTGCCCACTTTAAATCGCAGGCGCGCAATTCTTTGCAATCCATACTACCCTTGTTAACTAATAAACAGCAAATATTATTAGTACACAATACCTATACAAATTTAAAAGACATTTATTTTATAAAGCGGTTTGATAAAAAAGTGCATTTTTGTTTTTGCCCCGGGTCTAATTTATATATCGAAAACAAACTGCCAAAGGTTGAACTATTTGTTGACCAGGGATTTAATATAACCCTGGGGACGGACAGTCTCGCCTCAAATACCAAACTATGTATCCTTAACGAAATGCGTATCCTGCAAGGGAAATTCCCTTCGCTAAGTATCGACAGGTTAATAGGCTGGGCAACAATCAACGGTGCCAGATACCTTGGTATAGATGATGAAAAAGGTACGATTGAAGAGGGTAAAACACCCGGCTTAAATCTGATAACAGGCCTGGATGATCTTAAAATAACATCTGATACAAAAATCAGGCGTTTGATTTAGCGGCTGCTAAAGCGTTGAAATGTCGCAACGTTTTAAGGTTGAAAGGTTATTTAAAAGCACCCTTATTATGGTATTTACAAATGCTCCGATCTTTTTAACTTTACAACATTCCAACAATTAAAAAATGATCCGGCATCTCGATATAACGATTAAGGGGAAAGTACAGCGGGTTGGCTTTCGTGCTTCAACAAAAGCTGTAGCCGACCAGTTGGGTGTAAAAGGACACGTACAAAATGAACCCAACGGTGACGTGTTTATTGCCGCTGAAGGAGATAATATTAGTCTCGACATGTTTTTGGAATGGTGCGGTGAAGGACCGGAACATGCCATTGTAACTTCTGTTGAAAGCAATGAAGGCGAATTAAAAAACTATCGTAATTTTGACGTGGTAAAAAGAGGTTATTTTTAGCCGCTTAAATTAATTATTCTCATAGATCATTGTCAACAGCTAAAAAATTTGCCGGGCAAACGGCACTTTATGGACTAAGCACCATAGCCGGCAGGGTACTTAACTTTTTCCTTACGCCTGTTTACACCCGGGCCTATTCCACAAAAGTATACGGCATATTCGGTAACATGTATAGTTATGCATCTATGCTAAATGCGCTTTTGGCGTTTGGAATGGAGACTACATTTTTCAGGTATATGAATAAAAGACCTGAAAACAAGGATGTCGTTTATAACAACTCATTCGGTGCTATCTTTACAATATCCATTGTTTTCCTGGTACTCACCTTCCCATTTATTGGTGATATAACGGCCTGGATAAAAATTGATGCGACCACTCCTTTTAACGAATACGTTCAGTATACCCGCTATTTCATAGGGATTTTAATTATCGATGCCTGGTGTGTTATACCATTTGCAAAGATCCGCGCAGATGGAAGACCGGGGCGTTACGGGACGATCAAGTTTATCAACATAGTAATTTTTGTAGGCCTTAACTTGTTTTTTATATATGCGCTGCCCTACGCCACAAGGCACAATTTACCGGGTACGGCCTGGGTAAATTCCTGGTTTAAACACGGATGGCTGGGCTATGTGTTTCTGTCAAACCTTATTGCGAGTGCAGCTACCTTGTTAATGCTATTGCCGGAGTTATTAAAACTTCGACCCAAATTCAATTGGAAGTTATTTACCGAAATGCTGGTTTACAGCTGGCCAGTGCTTATTGCAAACTTTTCGTTCATTATTAATGAGAACCTTGATAAGATATTATTAGGCAAATTATTACCAATAAAAGATAGCGCTACGCAAGTTGGTATTTATTCCGCCTGTTATAAAATATCAATCTTCCTCAGCATATTCATAAACGCTTTCAGGCTTGGCGCCGAGCCATTCTTCTTCAATCATGCCAAAAACAAAAATGCCAGTCAAACTTATGCCCGTATTATGGAATATTTTGTGATTGCGGTATGCCTGATATTTTTGGCCCTGGTTGCCAACATAGACCTTTTAAAGTATTTTATAAAAGGGAGAGGAACCCAAACAGCTTTATATTGGTCGGGATTGGGTGTGGTCCCTGTTTTATTGTTTGGGTATGTAAGTTTAGGTATTTATATGAATCTGTCCGTTTGGTATAAATTAACCGATCAAACGAAATACGGTTTATATATATCGGGTATTGGTGCCCTACTTACCATCGTGTTAAACGTTATATTTATTCCTTCCTATGGTTATATGGCATCGGCATGGGTATCCCTTATTGCTTATGCCACCATGATGGTACTTTCTTATGTGTGGGGGCAGCGAAACTATCCTATCCCCTACAATCTAAAAAAGAACCTGACCTATATAATTATTTCAGTGATACTCGTTTATTTATCATTCAGTGTGTTTAAACGTAATATATTTGTAGGTAACGCGTTGCTGTTACTGTTTGCTGCGGGTGGTTATTACATGGAACGAAAACAATTAAAAGCTATATTCAACAGGCAATGACGATAAGGATAATTAATAAGTCAAAAAATACCTTACCCACCTACGAAACAATACATTCGGCAGGAATGGACCTGCGTGCTGACCTGGAAAGCCAGGTAACGCTTAATCCAATGGAGCGTAAATTGGTGCCAACAGGGTTGTATATCGAGTTACCTGAAGGGTTTGAAGCACAAATAAGGCCGAGAAGCGGCCTGGCTTTTAAACATGGAATAAGTATTGCTAACTCACCCGGTACTATCGATGCAGATTATCGCGGCGAAATTAAAGTGCTGCTGATCAACCTGTCAAATGAGGCATATTCGATCAATACCGGCGACAGAATAGCGCAGATGATAATAGCCAGGCACGAAAAAGTGGACTGGCAGACGGTTGAGGTTTTAAATGAAACTTCGAGGGGTGCTGGTGGTTATGGTCATACCGGGATAGGATAAGATAGATGATGAGAAAGCCTATTATTTTTTTTCTGTTTTTAATAGTACCGGTTTTCGCTTTTGCCCAAAAAGAGAATTCAGGTAATGGCAATCGCGTGGTTATGGTTGTTGGAAAACCTATGACCTCCGGCGATAGTTTGATGGTAAGGCAACTTTTCTTTTCGGCCCTTCACGAAAAAACTATTGAGAACTTTACACTGGCCACCGAGTTGTTTAACCGGGTATTGCAATCTGATCCGGCGAATGATGCTTCCATGTTCGAGCTCGCCAATCTGAAAAAACTGCAAAATGATTATGTCAATGCCCAGGAACTGTTGGAGAAAGCGGTAACCGTTAAACCCGATAACGAGTGGTACTGGGTGGCTCTGGCCGATTGTTATGAAAAGAATAATGATGTGAGCAAGCTCGAAAATGTTTTTAATGAACTGATAAGGCTCGATCCTGATAAACCTGATTATTACTTCGACAAAGCAAATGTTTATTTTCTTCAAAAGCGGTATGATGACGCCCTTGCCGTTTATAAACAACTTGAAGAGCTAACAGGTGTTACTGATGAAATAATAGCGAAACGGGAGACCATTTATCTTAAGCAGGGGAAAATCGACCTGGCAGCAGCTGATCTGCAAAGTATGATAACTGCGAACCCTAAACAAATAAGATATTACTTGTTGCTGGGGGAACTTTATAACTCGAACGGGTTTGCCGATAAAGCCCTTAAGGTGTTGTTAACAGCCGAAAAAACCGATCCAAATTATGGGCAACTACACCTGGCGCTTGCTGATATTTATAGGGATAAAAAAAATTATGAAGCCAGCTTTAATGAACTGACATTGGCGTTTTCTATCCCGGACCTGGATATAGAACAGGAAATAAAAATCATTATGGGGTATTTTCCCAAATTTCCTGATCCTGATGCTAAAGCTAGCGCACTTGAACTAAGTCGTATATTAACAGTTGCTCATCCGGATGATTCTAAGGCATATGCCTTATATGGGGATATGTTGCTGCAAAACACAAAATACAAAGACGCTAAGATTAATTATAAAAAATCGCTCGAATTGAATGGTCAGGTATATGAGGTGCAGGAACAGTTGATAAGGCTTGAGTTGGGCGACAATGATATCGATGGCGCTTTGAAAGACGGCCAAAATGCTTTGTCGCTTTTCCCTAACCAGGCATGGCTCAATTACCTTGTCGGAGTTGCATATCAGCAAAAAAAAGATTTCAATAAGGCCTTAAGTTATCTTAAAACCGCTGCCACGCTTGAGACTCAGGATAAAGATATGCTTTCTCAATGTTTTTCATCGATGGGCGATTGCTATCATTCAACGGGTGATAACTCAAAATCTGATGAGGCATACGAAAAAGCATTGGGCTATAACCCCGGGAATGCCTTCACCCTGAATAATTATGCTTATTATTTGTCGGTCCGCGGTGTATCCTTAGATAAGGCCGCCGAAATGTCAAAGCATTCCAATGAATTACAGCCAGGGACGGCATCGTTTGAAGATACATACGCATGGATTTTGTTTAAACAGAAAAAATATGCCGACGCCAAAGTATGGATGGAGAAAGCTTTAAGTCACGACAAGGACCACAGTGCAGTACAGGCAGAACATTATGGCGACATTATATTCTATTTGGGTGATACAGACGGGGCTGTCCAAAACTGGAAAAAAGCGAAGGAATATGGTGGGGATTCACCGGTTTTAGAACGAAAAATAAATGAAAGAAAATATATTGAATAAACTGCTGATAGTTTGCTGTTTATTATCGATAATGAGTTGCAAAGCACGAAAACAGGCTATTACCAATCACCAGCCGGTTAGTAAGGCAGCTGCAAACCCTTATTTGAGCAAAATAAACATGATCAGGGAAAGCCAATCAAATTTTAATACTTTTTCTGGCAGGGCACATAGTAAATTAGATATCAATGGAAGCAGTAATAATGTTACGCTGAATATCCGCATAAACCACGGACAAAAAATTTGGGTGTCAATAACCGCCATTGCCGGAATAGAGGTTGCCAGAGCCTTGATCACGCCCGATAGCATATTGATAATTAACAAATTGCAAAGCGAGTATATCAGGAAGCCATTCAGCTATATTTATACATATACCAGCAGAGAGATTGATTATAAAGCATTTGAAGCGCTTTTAGTAGGTAATGCAATACCGCAGTTATTAAATGACGACACAAAATTGCAAACTGATACCGGCAGCATGATTTTATCGGGAAATGTGCAGGAGCTGATGTATAAGCTGACGGTAACGAAAGATATGAAAGTAAGCCAAACAGATTTATCCAATGAAAACCAGGCCCAGTCATTGCTGGTAAACAATACGGCTTTTATAGAGGCCGAAAACAGGGTGGTCCCATCGCAAATTAATATTGCATCTGTAGCAAAAGCAAAAAAAATAGCATTGAATATCCACTACATTAAAGTAGATTTCGATCTGCCGCTCCAATATCCATTTAGTATTCCTTCAGGATATTCGGAGGCTAATTAATATTTATATTTTTGGGCCAATGAAATTTTTAAAAATAGTACTCCTTTTGATCTGTGTTTTTCTGGCGGTAAATGTGCGTGCGCAAAGCAGCGATGAGTTAAGACGCCGTCGCGATAAG
The DNA here is from genome assembly GCA_025355225.1 of Bacteroidota bacterium. Taxonomy (GTDB): domain Bacteria; phylum Bacteroidota; class Bacteroidia; order Sphingobacteriales; family Sphingobacteriaceae; genus Mucilaginibacter. Next base: position 4,665 of record JANYAB010000421.1, on the reverse strand, counting down.
TATTCCGAGGAATTGGAAAAGCTTAACAGGGAATATGAGGAAACAGCGAATAATAAGAGAAGTACTTTGAAACAGCTAAGCTTGCTAAAAGCACAAATAAACCTTCACGAAGAAAAAATAAACACAATAAACTCTGAAGTAAGGAATTTAGACAATCAAATCTCCGAAAGCACTAATACGGTACATAGCTTACAAAACCAGTTGGATCAGCTTAAAAAAGAATATGCTGCGATGATACTTTTTGCCTATCGCAATCAAAGTTCATATAATAAATTGATGTTCATTTTTGCCGCAAAAGACTTTAACCAGTCCTATAAGCGTTTAAAATATTTGCAGCAGTTTGCAACTTATCGCGAGCGGCAGGCACAATACATAGAGGGTACCGAAAAGGATTTGCACGTAAAAATAAATGAACTGGATCACACCAAAAAACAAAAGAGTACTTTACTTGTGGACCAGGTTAAGGAGAAAAAAACGCTTGGAAAGCAGAAAAATGATGAGGTACAGGTAGTAAATGATTTGTCGAAGCAACAGGGACAGTTAAAGGAACAACAAAGAGACCTGCAAAGGAAGATCACCAAAACCAACCAGGAAATAAACGCGGCCATACGCCGGGAAATTGCCGAGGCGAGGCGCAGGGCCGAAGAAGAAGCAGCCAGGGCTGCTAAACTGGCTAATGCTGCAAATCCGGATAACAAAAATGTTACAGTCCCAAAGAAGGCCATTACAAAAAACTCCACCACAAGCGAGGTTTTAAACGCGACACCTGAAGCGGCCAAACTATCAAATGATTTTTTGGGTAACAGGGGGCGTTTGCCATGGCCGGTGACTAATGGCGTGGTAATACAGGGATTTGGCGCTTATTATACCGAGGGTATTAAAAACGAAAATAATGGCGTTGACATAAAAACCAATTCAGATGCATCGGTAAGGGCTGTTTTTGAAGGGGACGTGGCCAGTATCAATAACATTTATGGTACTTATACGGTTATAATAAGACATGGAGAGTACTTTACCGTTTATTCAAATTTACGATCGGTAGGGGTATCGAGGGGTCAAAAGGTGAGTACAAAACAAAACATTGGTACTGTAGCTAATGAGAGTTCGACGGGGATTCCCCAGGTTAAATTCGAACTTTGGAAAGGGTCATCACCCGTTAATCCTAAAATATGGCTGGCGCCCGATTAACATTGTTTTAAATTTTGTGTTAAATAAATATCTATATTTGTAAATTAATTTTAACAATATGTTTAGTTCGGTTTTATTGTTTTTAAACATCGGTGGTCCTGAAATGATATTGATCGTTTTTGTGGCGCTGTTGCTTTTTGGCGGTGAAAAACTCCCTGAAATTGCACGCGGTTTAGGGAAGGGGATACGTGATTTTAAGGATGCTTCAGAAGGAGTAAAACGTGAAATAACGAATCAAATAAATAGCTACGAGGAAAAAAGGCCAGAAGAAATAGTTAATAACACGCCTATTGACGAGACCCCAAAGGAATTGTCTGCAGGGGAGGAGCATGTTATTTCTGAACACACAGAAGCTGCACTCCACGAGCATGAGAACCCCAATCCGATAACTGAAATGTATGGCGTAGCTAATACTTTGCCTTTTGTTGAAAACCATGGGTCTGCTACAGATAGTCATGTAAATGAAAGTCATGCGGATAAAGCGCCCGAGGCAACCAAAGAAACCCGGACTGAACCAGTTAAAACAACACACGAATAAATAATCATAACATAAAACTCAAAATTATGGGCTCATTAGGCGCACCAGAAATTATTCTGATCATCATTGCAATATTGATACTGTTTGGCGGAAAGAAAATCCCTGAACTAATGAAAGGACTTGGAAAAGGGATGAAGGAATTTAAAGACGCACAGAACGGCGAAAGCAGCAATCCGACCAATACTACAACAGAAGAAAAACCTAAAAATTAATCTTTAAAGTGTCCCCTGCCGGTCCGAAAGGATTCCTTTGGAGGGGGATTTATAGGGAGTTTCTTTTTTTCTCATAAAACTTATCTGCTGAAATTGACATTTCACCGGATAAGTTTTTTATTTTAGGCCCATGGCTAAATTCTATTCTTCTTTGGATGAAATAAAGAGGGAATTATACAGCGGCAAGATCACCGTTAACATATTGGTGAAGAATTATCTGGCCCGCATCAAATCAAATGCTCATTTGAATGCTTTTAATGAAGTTTTTGAAGAGGAAGCAATTTCCCGTTCAAAGACAATCGATCAACGCATTAAAGCAGGTAGCGCAGGCAGGCTTGCCGGTATGGTGATTGCTATAAAAGATAATATATGTTATAAAGGTCACAAGGTAACAGCTTCCTCAAGAATATTGGATGGCTTCACTTCTATTTATTCATCAACTATTATCGAGCGTTTGCTTGCGGAAGATGCCATAATCATCGGTCGCTGCAATTGCGATGAATTCGCCATGGGGGGGGCAAATGAAAACTCCTATTATGGACCGGTAAAGAATTATGCCGATAATACAAAAGTCCCCGGCGGCTCCTCCGGTGGTTCGGCCGTGGCAGTGCAGGCAGATATGTGCCATGCCGCAATAGGTACAGATACTGGTGGTTCGGTAAGGCAGCCTGCTTCATTTTGCGGATTAATAGGACTAAAACCAACCTATGGCAGCATTTCAAGGCATGGCATTATTGCTTATGCTTCGTCCTTCGACCAGGTTGGCCCGATAACAAGATCAATAGAAGACGCGGCACTTTTATTGGAAATTATGGCAGGTGCAGATGATTACGATAGCACCGTGGCCCAGGCCGACGTTCCCTCTTATCGGGGGCAATTGTCCGCTACTACTTCAAAAAAGAAGATTGCTTATATCCAGGAAGCATTATCAAGCCCGGGCGTTGACGAAGAGGTGAAAGGGACACTTGTACAATACATTGAAAAACTGCGTGCCGAAGGACATATCGTTAAACCCGTGGCGTTCGAATATCTCGATCAAATGGTGCCCGCGTACTATATTTTAGCTATGGCTGAAGCTTCATCAAACCTGGCAAGATATGATGGGGTACATTATGGATATCGAAGCCCGGCTGCTATTGACCTGCAAGCTACCTATAAACGGTCGCGCTCTGAAGGGTTTGGGAAAGAAGTTAAACGCCGGATCATGATGGGTACATTTGTATTGAGTGCCGGTTACTATAATGCATATTACGCTAAAGCGCAAAAGGTGCGCAGGCTGATAAAGGAAAAAACCGATAGTTTATTAGAGGAATATGATTTTATCTTAATCCCAACAGCGCCCGAACCCGCATTTGATATTGGCAAAACCGAAAAAGATCCGGTCGTTATGTATCTTTATGACATTTTTACCGTACAAGCATCATTAGCAGGTATTCCGGCTATATCATTACCTGCAGGCAATAGCAGTAAGGGTTTACCACTGGGTTTACAGTTATTAACCAAACGTTTTGCCGAACAGGAATTGTTAGATTTTTCTAAATATTTCTTAGAACTATAAAAAATTTAATAAATTAGTAAAAAATGGACTTGAAACGATTCCAGAATTAAAACCCCCTGGTGAATGAAGAGATTATTGATATTTGTTATTTCCCTGGTTTTATTACAAACTGCTAAAGCAAATTCCCTTTTTATTTCTGACTCAACCTTATCGGCTGCAAAGGCAAACCAGGCAAATGTTTATGCGGAACAAGGTGCTCGTGATACTATCCTGGTTCCTGTTACAAATCCTGCCCCTATCAACACCTACCAAAGTAATATCTACATCCGGCGCCTTGATTCTATCCAAAAAGATGTGCCGCTTGATTATAATGAATATGTTCAAAGCTATATAGATCTTTACCTCACATCCAACCAACACTACCGGATTGGTCATATTTTGGGCCTGACCAATTATTACTTTCCTATTTACGAAAAAGCTTTCCGTGATGCCGGTATTCCTGATGAGATAAAATATCTTTCTATAGTTGAGTCGCAGCTTGATCCTTATGCTGTATCCAGGGTTGGTGCAACCGGACCATGGCAGTTTATGGCAACCACCGCTAAAACTTACGACCTTGATATGGACAGCTATGTTGATGAGCGCCGCGACCCGATACAATCAAGTTATGCTGCCGCGGCTTATTTAAAGGATGCCTATCAGGAGTTTGGTGACTGGCTTTTGGCCATCGCTTCCTATAATTGCGGCAAAAGCAATGTGATCAGGGCAATTGAACAGGCTGGAGCTAACGATTTTTGGTCGATACGCCCCTATTTGCCTGTTGAAACAAGGGGATATGTGCCCGCATATATTGCCATGACTTATATAATGAACTATTATAAGAAATATCACATTGTTCCGCAGGCATGTAATTTCCCCATAAAAACAGATACCGTTTCGGTAGATAAATATGTTTCACTTAACAGTGTGTCCCATACTTTGAATGTTGATCTTTCATTGCTTGCCATCCTCAACCCGGCCTATTTACAACAAATGGTAAATGGCACGGCCGCTTCGCCGCGAAGATTGGTGCTGCCACAAGCCGCTAAGGAGAGATATGCGGCATCGTATACTGCTTTGAATAGCGATCTTATATATGTTGCACCAAAAGTGGTTTATAATCCTTCTGCAGAAAATCACCAGGATGAAAATGAAAAGGCTAACAGGGGAAATTCTTCTTCATCCAATAA
>JANYAB010000346.1 GCA_025355225.1 Bacteroidota bacterium | reverse complement strand
CGGGTAGCGCCGCCCACCCGTCTCACGTTTTTAGGTGGTAGCGGTTGTGGGTTTATTGCAACTTCAACTTGAGGGTTAGCGTTGGAGACTGAAGATTTTACCGTCTTAGGCGGCAAAGGTTGCGGGTTTATTTCAACTCTGTCCGGCTGAACACTGCTGATGGCCGCCAGAATTCTATTGGGGTTGCCATAGCTTATGGAGGTGTAATTATTATTTCCTGCTGTCGGCGCTATAGCAATAACATCGGGTACGGCATAAAAGATCACACCGCCTTCAAACTTTTGATAACCCTTTTCCCGGTATTGCGTAACCTGCTTATACTTATTCATGGGTTCCTGTACGTAATCGGAAACAGGATAGCCTAATTTTCCTTTTTCCCAGCCAGTGACTTTCCAGGCATCAAAAATTTTGGCCTGTATCACATAGGCGCCATATTTAGGATGCCAATAAATAAAACCATGGTTGAATCTTTGAAAATAGCCAACAGCATCGGGTAACAAAACCTCATTTATTTCGGGCCAGCCCAATGCCCCAAATTCATAACCGGCTTTAGTATATTTATCCCTTATCGGTCCCCAATTGGTGGTGACCGCTTTTGTTTTGTTAGAATAGTAGAAAAATGAATTATTGTTTTTCCCCGGTAAAAAATATCCTGTGCCATCCACCCGGTTCCCGTTTGACGGAACGGCTATAGCATGGTCAATAACCCCGCCCGTATATCCGGCTAACGTTTTGTCGAATGAGGCTGCTTTAATTTGTTGGGTTGCTGTAAATTGGTCGTTTATGCCTTGCGGCTGATTCCTTAAAATATTTTGCACCACCCATTGTTGCTCAAATCCGCAGGTAATTTTGCCCCCTTTGTTATAAACGCCGTTCGGAGAATAAAATAGGGTTGCATAAAAAAATTGAACAATCATGGCCTGTTGCTCTTCGTTGTACGAATCGGTGAGATTGTGGCCATCGCAACTATATGAGTATTGATTACTGATGACTGTGTTTTTGAATTGGTTCACCGCTCCATCCATAAATAGCCGCAAAGCGTCAACATGCCATATCTGCCAGGCGTGAGTCAGTTCGTGAATGAAAACATCCCCGGCGAAACCATTCATATTGTAGTTTAACGGGTCGTCAAAGGCATTGCCCAGGTTCATCAGTATATAAACATCGTTCCCGGTCTTAATTGGCACTGTAAATGGTCTTTTGTCAATCGACATTAAATTGGTAACAATGATCTTATTGACCGGTGGCAGGGAACCCATAAAAATTGTTGAGTTGGCGATATTATAGGCATTGCCATAGTCGTTTAGCATCCGTACTTTGGGCAAATTGCCGGTTTGCAGGTAGGTTGCAATAGTTCCAAAACACTGAACAAAAAATATCCCGTTATTTACCACGATTGTTTCTCCCAAGTCTTTTACCGCTTCGCCGGTACCATCAACAGCCGCTTTTACCAAATTTGCGGCATCATTAGCTGCATCGGTAACGGTATCCCAAACATCGTCGAACCCAAAACAATTCTTGCAGTTTGCTTTTATGGTTGATAATATCCTGAAATCAGCATTATTGCCTCCCTGGTTAGTTAAGGAATAGATGCCATAAATAATATTGGCACCCAAATGCATCCTAACGTCCGATTTGAATTGATGGGTAATACTTGCCGGTGTTCCATCATTCGGCTTGCCGCTAAACTTTATGGCTGCATTTTGGGCAACATCAGTATAAGCAATTACAACTATTTTCCCGGCTAAGGGTCTGTAGTTTGCGTTATATTGAACGCCTCCCTGTATCAACTGGTACGAAACATTTGCGTCAAGTTTTTGCATCAGTAACACATCGGTGTAGGTGTTATCTTTTTTATCGGGGGTATAATTCACCCGCCATAACTCCACTTTTATTTTGTTGCCGATGGCTTGTGATAAATTGGAATTCCATCCTTGCTGCAATTGCTGAAGGATGTTGTCATTCGCAAAAAAAATAGTCCCTTGCAATTGCACTTGCTGTGCGTTCAAATTTAAACGGGCACTGTTGTTTGTCCTGGTGGTGCTAATTCTTTTAACTTGTGCTGTTGCCTTTTCGTTTACCAAAACAAAAACGATAGCAAATAACGTGTAAAATAGTTTTTTCATTTTTTTGATTTTTAATGAGGCCTGGTTTGAATTGAAAGAGAAGTTTTCGATGCCCGGAAGCGGTTTATTTTGCTGGGTAGTTTTTGTAAAAAAATAATTAGCAGGGTTGATGATCTTTTCATTGCTCAAAAAATTTGCATTATAAAAAACGGCCGACAGCCACCGGATTTTCAAACGGATTAAATCCTTCTTTTGGATTTCCGGCACTCCAGCTATACCCAGTTATATTTCCCTGTCCATCAGCATATAATCTAAATATGCCCTTCCCTAAACCACTGTAGCCACTGCCATTGGAGTTAAACCTGGTATCGCTTTTGCCGTGCGGGCTTTTGCTGCAATCAATAATTTCTATTTCGTACTGCAGGGTATTCGGTACAAAAACCTTTGATGGTCTATGCGGTCGTGGTAACGAAACAATCAACATTACATGGCCCGTATTATCCTCATGCTCCGAACGGTCGGCATACTGCAATGCTATGAGGTCGCCAGGAAGTATATTGCTGATGTTTTTAATCTGCCGGAAATGATTGCCCGAAACTATGGCATCATAATAATGATAGGCAAACATCCGCTTGTGCCCCCATTGGGCTTTAAAATCATCGGCTGTCCAATTAAAGGTTTTAGTCATTAGCGCGTTAATAAACCCGCTGCAATCGGCATAGCATTGCAGGGAATTGCCATCGTCGCCCCAGCTTACTATATTGTTTTTATGCTGATATGCTGTATTCTGCGGTGTAATATTTGGCTGTAATTTTTGCGCCCAATACAAAAGCTTTGTTTGATCAATTGCCTGCGTAGATTGTGCAAAACCATAATCAGTTAACCAGCAAATGATGATTGCAGCAATGGCGAACCGGCGAATGTACATGTGCATATTTGACCCTTTATTTAACATAAATAGATATTACCTGGTTGGCGAATGTATGTGCACAGTTTGCGCTCACTACGTTGCATCCCGGGTCCATTTCAACAAAATTTCCATTTTTCCAATAGCAGTTATTACCGTTTGACGATGAAGCCCCGGTGATATACAGATCGGTGTTGTTATATAAGAAAATTGACGAAATATTTTCTGCAACCGCATAGGTTGATGTACTGATGAGCGCGCCGTTCTTCCAAACTGCGCCCGCGCCATTGTACTGCCCCCCAATATATACGTCGGGGCCTGCTACCAAAATGCTCGAAACGCTGTTAAATATGCTATTTGCCGGAGTACTGATCGGTACGGAAACGCCGTTTTTCCAAAGACGCGGTGCTCCATTCACTATACCGCCATTAACGTCACGTATTTCTTCTATACCGGCCACGTAAACATCAGGACCCGAAATATAAACAGCAGTAGCCCATGCGCTGCCCGTATGTATCCCATCTGTCAGATCAACCGGGTTTCCGTTTTTCCAATAAGTGGCCTTTAAAATTGTGGAGTTCCCTAAATATTGCGCGCCTGCCACATAAACATCACCGGTATTATTAACAGCAAGCCCATTATTTAAATAATATCCGGCAATAGAACCGCCTATGGTGCTTAAACTTGTACTATTGAGGGCAGTTGCAGTGCCGTTTTTCCAAACGAAATAGTTGCCGTTTATATTACCCAAACAATACACATCCGGCCCGGAAACGAAAATCGAAAATGTGTACCCGGTTTGTGCGGAAAGCTGCACAGCGGTGTTGTTTAGCCAATAGGTGGGTGTCTGTGCGGTGGATGGCCCCGCCACATAAATATTATTGCCCGAACCGACCATGGCATAAGCGCTTAGGCAGGCGGTTGTGGGCGTGAAAGTGAAATTTTTCCAGTAACCTATCCCATACCTGGTATCTGACCCAAGGATATAAATATTAGGACCCGTTGAGGCAAGATAGGTAAAGGCAAAGGCATTAGATGTTCCCCCGGAAGTGGTAACCGTTACATTTCCTGATGTTCCGCCTGCGGGTACTACAACAACTAATTGTGAAACGGACGCGCTTGTAACGCTGGCAGCGGTTCCGTTAAAGTTAACAATGTCATTAGCGGCTGTGGCGTCAAAATTTGTTCCTGTAATAGTTACAGAACTACCGGCAGCAGCCGAAGCAGGGCTGATAGTAGTTATAGTTGGCGCTTGTAAATAGGTAAACACCGGACCAGTAGCTGTACCGCCCAAATTGGTTACCATTACGGCTCCTGAACTGCCTGCAGCAGGTGCGGTTACCACCAATGAAGTACTTGTAGCTGATGTAACAACAGCAACCGTTCCGTTAAACTTAACGATATTATTAGCTGCGGTAACGTCGAAATTGGTACCGGTGATAGTGATTGCCGAACCAGCCTTCGCTGAAATGGGATTGATAGAACTGATAGTAGGCGCTTGTAAATATGTAAATACCGGCCCAATGGCTGTTCCACCCGTTGTTGTTACTGTAACGGTACCGGTGCTGCCGCCCGCAGGAGCTGTTACAATTAAGGTGCCGCTGGTCGCAGATGTAACTACGGCAGCGGCACCATTAAACTTAACTGTGTTTGCAGAGGCAGATGTATTAAAATTGGAACCATTGATAGTAACAGCAATGCCGGCTACACCCGAGGAAGGCGAGATCGCGTTTATCACAGGTGCGGGAACCGGGTTGTTTTTTTTACAGCCTGATAAGGTAATCAAGGCCGCCAAAATCATTAAAAGCGAATATTTAATTGTGTTTTTCATAACCTTGTTTGTTGTTTTTTTAGCGTTGATAGGCAATGGCATCCACGGTTCCATCCCTGTTTGCATCTATGCCCGTTGATTTTATTTTTATCTTTAAATAACCATTGCTTCCGCTTGTTCCCATTTGCTTCATCACAACTATCAATGCGTACACTTCCCGGTTATCCATTTGCATTTTTACGGCAAGCACCTGTCCATCCAATTTTTGGCCAACCGATGAATAGTAACCGGCGTAACCTTGCGCATTGCGCACCGCGCTTTGAATTTGACTGTTATTTTGAATTTGATTAAACTGACCGATAGTAAGCCTGGTCAATGCAACCTCGCTTTCATTTACGTCGCTCCATTGCATCACCTGTTCACTAACATGTTCGGTCATGTACCCGGCGGTTGAATTGTTTTTAGCAAAGCCCGGTGTCATGACATAATAAGTATTCTGACCATCAGCCGGGGCGAAAAACATCAAATCAACCGAAGTTGGTGTTTGTGCAGCTTCACCCATGCCCATCACCGTGCCTGTCATTGCATCTAAACAATTGCCATACAGGCCATTATTTTGGTTGCCCCAATTACCGGTGCCGTCGTTATTTACGGATTGCGGGTTACTAATAAGCAAATTTTGTCCAGGCAGATAATTTGGGGAAGAATTACCATAGTTATTGTTTCCTGAAGCATTTTGATTATATTGGGTTGAATTATTTGTCGTATTTTGATTGGGCGAATAAGTGCCGGAGTTATTTGGGGCAGTGCTTCCATCATTAGATGGATAGGAACCCTGATTACTTGAGCCATTTGCCGGAGTGCCAGCATTTGTGTAGCCCGCCTGGTTGGGATTGTTAGAATTGTTGGCGAATGCGTTTTTAGCTGCGCCCTTTACGTCGCCAACCAGTTGTTTGCCATCGTAGAAGAGTTGTCGCGATTTTAGTAAATAAGGCTGAAATACTGCGATCAGATAACTTGCCTTGTTTGCAGCATTATTGGCTTTATCAAAAATATTTGGTTTGTTGTTTTGCTGGGAATAGGCATTAAAAGAGGTTATTAATAACACAGTTAGCGCCACGGACAGATTGATTTTTTTCATTGCTGTGAGATTCATATCTCAAATCTATCTGCTCTGATAGCGTTTTAAAAGTGCTACTCTACGAACGACTGAAATAATCGTCCGGTAACATTGATTAAAGAAAATAGTATATTGGAAACGGTATCCTGTCTCAATTTATAGCAAATAATATGATCCCTGATAAAGACATTACCTGCATAATAGTAGATGATGACCTGGTAGACCGGTTAATGACTGTATCATTTCTTAAAGACTATCCTCAATTCAAAGTATTAGGTTCCTATTCATCGCCGATAGAGGCGTTAGATGACGCAAAGAAATTAAGTCCTGATGTGGTATTTCTGGATATCGATATGCCCGATCTGAACGGATTGCAACTTCGGGAGCAACTAATGCAAATACCGGCCTGCGTGTTTATTACCAGCTTTCCTGAATATGCCTTAGACGGGTTTGAACTGGAGGCCTTTGATTATTTAGTAAAACCCTTTACATCAGAACGATTTGGGAAAATGATGAATCGTTTGCAGGAATATTTTTTAATAAGAAATAAGTCCGAGTTATTATCCCATACATTGGGTGCCGATACCATTTTTATAAAGGAAGGTACCCGGCAGATTAAATTGCAATTACACGAAGTTATTTATTTAGAGGCCATGAAGGATTATACCAGCATTAACACCGAAAGCAAAAGGTATATGGTTCTTGAATCGATCAGCCATTTGATCAAGGAGAAGGGTTTTGCGAATTTTATCAGGATACATCGCAGTTATGCGGTTCAAAAACATTACATAAAACAATATAATTCTTTAAAGGTAATGCTCGCCAATAACTGCACACTGCCTGTCGGGAGAAACTTTAAAGAAACATTACAAAACTTGTATAATTAAAAAAAGGTACCTTTTAATAGTGTAAGCATTAGAAATGGGGGCATGGATGCTTTTACTGGGAAGATCTTATTAATTCTGTCATTAACCAACACCTTATAGCACAATGAATTATAAAACGTCTTTAGTAGTCTTTCTACTGGTTGTTTTTATGCCGGTTTTTGCTTTCTCCCAGGTAGATAAAAAGATTGATTCTCTTAAACAAGTCGTAAAGCGTGTCCCGGAAAACAATAAAATAAAAAAAGCTTTCGAACTGGTATCTCTCGGGCAGCAATATGTAAATAAGTCTGATTACACATCGGCGATGGACTGTTATCAGCAAAGCCTTGCCATAGCACAGAGTATAAATAGTGATTCTCTTACAGCAAATTGCTATAGACACATGGCTACAATTGCCTTTTCCCAACAGAATTATTATAAAGACAGTGTATATAATACCAGCGCTTTGAAAATCTACAGAAAAATTAAAGATAAATTAAAAGAAGGCGAGGTGTTAAAACGTATAGGTTCCTCGTATCTAAATAGGGGGATATTACCGCAGGCCAAAAAATATCTTGAGCAGGCGTTAGCGATATTTAAACAATTAAACCAGGAACGGCTGGTGGCAGGGATATATTCTAATATGGCGGTAATATATAAAAATGATTACAGAAAAAGTATTGAACTGGAGTTAGCCGCGAAGAAAATCTGGGACAAATACCCAACAGACGACGAATTGCCTTTAATTAACATCGGAAATTTGGGAGTGGCCTATTTTTATTTAGTAAGATTTGATAGTTTAAAGTCGATTAAGACAGATTCAATAATTCCTGCCAGTCCTTCAAAAAATTTAAAAATAGCTGAAAAATACATCAGGCAGGCAATACAAATGGCCCAACACCGGAAC
>JANYAB010000787.1 GCA_025355225.1 Bacteroidota bacterium | reverse complement strand
CGGGCGGTGGTTTTAATATAACCGTCTTGATAAATGCCCCCTTCGCAAACGCCTTCGGTATTTACAATAACGGCTTTATCAGCAAACCGGCCTATGCTATTGTCAGGCTTTATCCATAATTCATAGCTATCATTAAGTGGTGTAAACCGGTTATGAATTCGATGTATTTCAGAAAAAGCGCCTTTTTTTTCCGGAAGGGTGGAGTAAGTAAAATTCATATCGTCGTAAAGGTTTCCTGGCGGGATACTCATTTTTACCTTATCATTGCTGAATTCATTTATCTGATCGTAATGGAAAAACATAGTATTAGCACTTAGTGAAGCTGGCGGCTGAACAGGCTTGGCAATGCTTGATTTTACTTTGAGCTTTAGCGAGGATGTATTGCCCGCAATATCTTTTACCACATATTCCACGTCGTGCAGTGCATCATCATTAAAATTAATTATACCCCGGTTTATAGCCTGCGGATAAAGCGATATTTTGCTGCCCGGTAATATGAAGCACTTTTGTATAAAACGATGAGAAGTTAAAAATGCTGGGTAATCGATATAAGCATTGATGGCATGCGTTTGGTCGAACGCAAACCGTTCGACAGTAAAGGTATAAACTGTCTGGCCGTCAAGTTTTAACTCAATTGAATAGATGCCATTATGATTGAACGACGTACTGTTCATATCGCTGGCGGTGATGCCAAAGCCTGTTTCGCCGCTCAAATTGATCACGTGGGGCTGTTTTAAATGGTAGTGCCCGGCTGCTCCGCTTACTGCTAAAAACTGTCGTGGCGTTTTTTCGCTAAAAGGCGCTCCTAAATGATAGATACATATTGTGCTGAGTGCAGGAGGAACTTTATCAGGTATAGTCAAACCAAAAAGCTGAGGGTTGATGGTTTCCTCCGTTTTGGCATCCCTTATCTCGAAATGAAGGTGCGGCCCTGCCGAAGCGCCCGCATTGCCCGACCAGGCAATGACATCATCCTTACACACCTGTAGTTGCATAGGCAGCAAATTAAAATCCACATCGGAACTTTGCTGCAGGTTTTGCTGCCCGCGTATTAACTGTTCCATTTCCGGGCTAAAGCGTTCGATATGTCCGTAAACTGTAGTATAGCCGTTGGGATGGGTGATATAGATGGCATGACCAAAGCCCCCAAACTGTACACGCAGCCTCGAAACATAGCCATCATAAGCAGCATGAACAGGGAACCCGGTGCGTCCGTTGGTTTTAAAATCAAGCCCCGAATGAAAATGATTGGGCCTTAACTCGCCAAATGATCCGGCTGTGGCCGGGGGCAAGTCAAGCGGGTAACGGAAAAAGTTTTGCGGATATGGCCGGCTTTGGACGATTTGCTGAGCATGACAATAAAAACACAGCCCTAAAAAGGTAATGATGGCTGCAACAAATTTTTGTATCATATTTACTTAACGTAAAAATCAAGTAATTTCTCATCTACAAGGTAGCCTTCCAGGTGATCGCCGATATTTACTTTGCCAACACCCTGCGGCGTGCCGGTAAAGATCAGGTCCCCTTTCTTCAGCGTAATGTATTTTGATACAAAGGTGATGATGCGCTCAAATGAAAACAAAAGGTCTTTAGTATTGCCTTGCTGCCGCGTTTGGCCGTTTATGTCGAGCTTAAAAACCAGGTTATAAATATCCGCGAATTTTGATTTGGGTACAAAGTTACTTACCGGCGCCGAACCATCAAATGCTTTAGCCAGCTCCCAGGGCAACCCCTTTTCTTTATGCCGCTGCTGTATATCACGGGCAGTAAAATCGACACCTAATGCCATTTCATCAAAATATCCGGATGCAAACTTTTCATTTATGTGCTTGCCCTCCTTGCTGATCTTTAATACGATTTCAATTTCGTGATGGATATCTTCAGAAAAATCGGGGTGATAAAAGGGTTTGTTTTCTTTTAACAAAGCAGTATCCGGTTTCATGAATATCACGGGGACGGTTGGTACCGGGTTATTCAGTTCCTTAGCATGTTCGGCATAGTTACGGCCTATGGCAATTATTTTCATGAAGCCAAAATTATGAATTTTGGCCGAACCATGATTGCACTATTGAAGGATTTATGGGCTTGAGTTTTAAATCCGAAATCGAACATTCGAATTCCGAAATTTTTATAAAACTGAAATGCGCTTGATCACCGATTCAGTACCGGCAACAACCCTTACAAAATAAAACCCGCGGGCGAGTTTATTGTTTAATGGGTAAGAAAAGCTCTGTTCGCCTGATCCAATCCTTTGCGAAAGCAAAGTAATCACATCATTACCCAACACGTCCATCACTTTTACAGTGACTATGGCGTTGCGTGATAGCACATATTTCACATTGATCTGATCGGTAACAGGATTTGGATATACTTGTACATCGTTCAATAATTTGTCATCCGTCCTGATAACATTTATTTTTAAGGTCGAAGTAGCAGCGGGCTTTAAAGGGGGTAACGCTAAATGCAATCCATTTTTGAGATATGAATTTTTTGCAGCATTTAACTTGTTTTTTTGGATATGCGAGGTAATTGTATCAGTCTTTTGAGGCTTAATACTACCGGCAAAGGCAAAATTAATGGATATCGCCACCGCAATTAGTATCATCCATGAAAAAATATAAGTAAAATTTCGCCTCATGCCTTAATATCCTGTACAAAAGTATAAATAAAGCGCTCATCAATTCCAAATCAGACGCCTTTAAAAAACATTTTAACAAAATTTAACAAAAATGGATTTAATTACCTACATATTTGCTCCTATTCTATATACGTATCAAAGGCCGTAATAGTTATAAAATTAACATTTTAATATTAAAATATTCTATTTTTATAAAGTGACAAAACATACTGACCTGCAAAAGATATCTGCGGCCGGACTTCTGATAAGTTTAGGCATAATTTACGGCGACATCGGAACCTCGCCATTATACGTTTTCAAGGCCATTGTTGGGCAACAACAGATCTCCGAAATATTGATCCTTGGCGGTGTATCCTGTATTTTCTGGACGCTTACTTTGCAAACCACTTTAAAATATGTGGTGATCACGTTACAAGCCGATAATAAAGGCGAGGGTGGCATATTCTCTTTATTTTCCTTGGTGCGGCGCAGAGCCAAA
>JANYAB010000308.1 GCA_025355225.1 Bacteroidota bacterium | reverse complement strand
ACTAAGCAATAAATCAACAGGTATCTGAACTGCCTCAACAATTGCGCGGTCAAGTCGGGTGCTCCAATGTATTTTTTCCAATGGAGTGAAAGTAAATGGCGTGATGATCAACAGATCATAATCGCTAAAGCGATCCTGGTCACCACGTGCGCGGGAACCAAACAGCAAAACACGGGAACCGGGCAAGTTAGATTGCACAGTCTGTCGGATTTTTTTGTATATTATCGAGCTGCTCACATACAAATATACAAATTCAACCTAAGAAAGAATATATTCTACAAGTTATGCTGTAATTCTGACTAGCCCTAAAACAAAAATGCAGATGCTCTATCAAAACATCTGCACATCTGTAATCTGCTCATTCGCACATTTACAATTTAATTTCCTCATCCTTGGATGAGAAGAAATGAAACTCGGTGATCTGGTAAGCCGGGTTGCTCTTCACCTTTATCCATTGGCCATACTTCATGTACCATTTCATTTGCCGGGTTATAAAACCCTGTTTGATATAGGCCTCGATGTAGGGATGTACGGTAAGCGTAATGCTTTTTTCGTTTTGCTCAACCAGGATATAATTGAAGTTGTTCTCGATATCATCCAGCAACAGGATGGTTGGCCGGATAGTGCCCGTTCCGTTACAGGCGGGACAAACCTCACTGGTCACAATATTCATCTCTGGCCGTACCCGCTGACGGGTAATTTGCACCAGGCCGAATTTACTTGGTGGCAGGATAGTATGCTTCGCCCGGTCGTTCGACATTTCAGCCCTTAAATAATCAAAGAGGTCCTTGCGGTTATTGGGCTTGTGCATGTCAATAAAGTCGATCACTACAATGCCACCCATATCGCGCAGGCGCAACTGACGGACAATTTCCTTAGCAGCCTCCTTATTAACCTGGAATGCGTTTTCCTCCTGGTTCTCCTTGCTGGCTGTGCGGTTGCCGCTGTTTACGTCGATCACGTGCAGGGCTTCGGTATGCTCAATTACAAGATATGCGCCGCCTGCCAGGTTCACTGTTTTACCAAAAGCACCTTTTATCTGCTTATCAACGCCATAATATTCAAATATCGGTTCCTTGTTCTTATGCAGGCGCACAATGTTTTCGAGATCAGGGGATATTTGATGAACGTACGATCGTATTTCTTCGTAAATGGCATTATCATTTACATAGATGTGCTGAAAATCGGGATTTAAAATATCACGTAATAGGGTCGAAGTGCGGTCAATTTCGCCTAAAGCTTTTTTAGCAGGCTCAATTGTAGGCAAGCGGGTGATGAATGTCTCCCATTTTGACACCAGGTCAAGCAAGTCTGATTGCATTTCTAACACGCCCTTCCCTTCAGAAACGGTGCGTATTATTACCCCAAAATGTTTGGGCTTTATGCTTTCAACAATTTTGCGGAGGCGGTTGCGCTCGGTATTGCTCTTTATCTTTTTGGATATAGAGATGGCTTCCGAAAACGGGACTAATACCACGTAACGGCCTGCAATTGACAGGTCGGAACTTAGTCGCGGGCCTTTTGTAGAAATCGGCTCCTTTGCTATCTGTACAGGTACCAGCTGATTTTTTGTTAATACTTCCGATATTTTGCCGGACTTATTAATATCAGCTTCCAGTTTGAAATTATCTAAAAGTTTCGACTGATAACCACCGCTGCGCACCTGTTTGGCCAGTTTTAGCAGGCTTTGTACCTGCGGACCAAGGTCAAGATAATGCAAAAAAGCATCCTTCTCGTATCCAACATCCACAAAAGCGGCATTTAAACCGGGCATGATCTTTTTGATCCGGCCCAGATAAATATCACCAACAGTATAATTGTTGGTGACTTGCTCTTTATGTAGTTCTACAAGTTGTTTATCCTGTAATAACGCAATGGTAGCCCCGTTGGGGGTCGAATCGATAATTAATTCTTTTATCAACTGCTACTCCATTTCTTGAAAGCGGCTTTGTTAAGCCGCATATTAGTAAGAGATAAAACAATATCAGACATTTTTACGCTATAAATTAGCGAATAATTGCTCAAAAGCAACTTATTTCTTTTTATGTCTGTTCTTTCTTAAACGTTTTTTACGTTTATGGGTAGCCATTTTGTGTCTCTTACGTTTTTTACCGCTCGGCATGATAGTAATAATTTTAAATGTGAATTTAATTTTTTAATTCCTTGATGTACTGATCGATCTTCTGCCCTATAACCGGGTCTGGGATCATTTCCTTACATTTATTGTAAGCTTCAATGGCCTCTTTTTTCATACCAAGCTGTTTGTAGCATTCGGCAAGATAAAAATAAGGTTCAACTTCGGCCTTCTGTGCAATAACTGTTTTAAACCTGGCTACCGCTTTGTCAAACTGGCCCGATTTCATGGCGAACAGCCCCAGGCTTAAATTAGCATTCCTGTTTGTAGGGTCGTGTTTTACTACGTCAAGCAATAAAACTATTCCCTGCATTGGCGAGCCGCCATTCGGATCGGCAATACCCAGGCTTGTTTGGTTAACATAAGCAATACCCAACCCTGTTTTTGCGTCCAGGTTGTCCGGCTTTAGCTTAATTGCATTTTTAAATGCTTCTACAGCATTTTCAATGTAGGCCGGTTGTACAGCGGTATCCTGAATTGATTTGAAGGCATCGTTAAAATGATCACCGGCAATTAGCCAGTTCTCGAAAGTGCCTTCTTTCCGGGCAACCGCCTGGTAATAAAATGCCGATGGGGCTGGTTGGTTATCGTCGTCCCATTGCTTTGCCAGTTGTCTCTGTAAATTCAGCTTGTCAGCATCGCTTGTCGCACTTTTCAGTTGCCCTTCCAAATCGGTGATCTTCGTTGCAAGCGCCGACCCAATTGCCGTTTTAGCTGATGCGGATACCACATCAACGGTTACATTGGTCACTGAAGGGCGCGAACCTGCAATCACACCAGAAGTTGCCTTGGCCACTTTAGGTTTAATTAAGCCCTTAACAGGTAACGAATACAAATAACCACCAATAGCAACAACTATCACTATGACGATTATTTGTTTTCTGTTCATACTATAATTATTTTGCAGATTTTGCCACTTTATTGCCTGTTCTAACTTTTTCAACAAAAGTCTTAGCAGGTTTAAAGCTGGGAACAAAGTGTTCGGGAATAATTATAGCCGTATTTTTTGAAATGTTACGCGCTGTTTTTTTCGCTCTTTTTTTAACAACAAAACTTCCAAAGCCTCTTACGTAAACGTTCTCGCCGCCAACCATTGAGGTTTTAACAACTTTAAAAAACGCTTCTACAGTTTCCTGAACGTCAACCTTCTCAATACCTGTTTTAGATGAGATCTCAGCTATAATTTCTGCCTTCGTCATATCAGATTTTCTTTTATTTAAATGTGTAAATACTTAACTCTTTTGGGGTTGCAAAAGTATTGGTTTATAACGAAAGATTGAAATAATTGGCACTTTTTTTTTATTTGCCCTATAAATTATAAATAATTGGCCCAAAATAGATGCAAAAGGACGCCTATCGCATTACTTTTGGCGCATGGGCTTCGCTGATAAGATAACGCAATGGTACTTGAAAAACAAAAGGGAATTACCCTGGCGGGACACTACTGATGCCTATGTGATATGGCTTTCTGAAATTATTTTGCAACAAACCAGGGTTGACCAGGGCCTGCCGTACTTCTATCGTTTTATTGAAAAATATCCCGATGTAAGATCTTTTGCTGCAGCTGACGAGGACGATATATTGAAATTGTGGCAGGGGCTTGGCTACTATTCGCGTGGCCGGAATATGCTTAAGACCGCCCGCCAGGTTGTTGAGCAGTACGATGGAAAGTTCCCGGAAACTTACCTGGAATTGATCAGACTTAAAGGCATTGGTGAATATACTGCTGCAGCAATTTCTTCTTTTGCGGCTAATGAAGCCCGTGCTGTGGTTGATGGGAACGTTTTCCGAGTGCTGGCTCGATATTTTGGTATTGAGGAACCAATGGATACCACGAGAGGTAAAAAAGTATTTCAGGAGGTAGCTAATGACCTTTTAAATAAGGAATACCCCGGCTTGCATAACCAGGCGATGATGGAATTCGGGGCAATGCTGTGTAAACCCAAAAGACCCGATTGCGCGCTGTGCCGTCTAAGCGCGGATTGTTATGCATTAGCAAATAACATGGTATTGGTTTTACCCGGAAAACTTGGGAAAGTTAAAATACGTGAACGCTTTTTTAACTATTTTTTAATAACCGACGGCAACACCATTTTGATGAATAAAAGAGATGAAAAGGATATTTGGGCAAATATGTACGATCTGCCTTTACTGGAAACATCTTCTTTTTTACCATCATGCAAGGTGATCGAATTGTCACAGCTAAATGAGTTTTTTGGGAATGTTAAAATTGTTGAAACTTTTCCTGTAAAAAAACATTTACTCACTCATCAGTGTTTACATATACAGTTTATACATGTAAATTGCGAGATAGTAAAGTTGGATAAGAAATGGTTTTACGCGGAATTAAAAGACGTCAAAAAATTAGCATATCCGAAAATCATTGCTATCTTTATAAATAATTTTTTTAATTTGTAGATTAATCCCTATAAATTATGTCAGGCATCAATAAAGTAATACTCGTGGGCCATTTAGGCAAGGATCCCGAAATTCGGTACCTTGAAGGGGGAGTGTCTGTGACCAGTTTTCCGCTCGCAACTTCAGAAACTTATAACAAGGACGGCCAAAAGGTTGAACAAACCGAATGGCACAATATTGTGATGTGGAGAGGGTTAGCTGACGTTGCAGCTAAGTTTTTGCAAAAGGGCAAGCTGGTTTATATTGAAGGGAAATTGCGAACCCGGTCTTTTGAAGACAAAGAAGGTATCAAAAAATACACAACAGAGGTGGTTGCAGAAAACTTTACCATGCTGGGTCGCAGGAGCGATTTTGAGCCTGAACCTATGTCTAAGTCAGCTTTAAAGACCGTTGAAAATAATGATGGTTATGGAAACGGGCATGGAGATGGTCATCCGTTTTAAGTTTGCGATCATCAGTTTACGTTTGCATATTAATTAAGAGACCTCTGATCAATACATCAGAGGTCTCTTAATTAATATGGGTACTATCTGCCACCCGGAGGGCAATGCTCTTTCAAATATTGTGTAAACAAAGTGTGTAAATGCTCTGTAGTACCCGCCCCTTCGAATATCCCATGTGTGCGGTTGGGATATGACATCAACTGGAATTGTCTGTTATATTTTATCAACTCGTTGATCAGCAGTTCGGCATTTCGGTAATGCACGTTATCATCGCCTGTGCCGTGAATGTATAATAAATTACCTCTCAAATTTTTAGCGTAAGTTACCGGTGAGCCTTTTATAAATGGCTCCCGTCCGGCATCATCGGTAGGTACACCCATATAACGCTCCTGGTAAATGTTATCATAGGATAACTGCCAGCCTACAGCAGCTACCGCTATACCTGTTTTATAAATTTCGGGGTATTGGAACATCAGGTTAAGTGTTGATGAACCACCACCACTCCAGCCGTGAACCGCTATACGCGTTGAATCGACAAAAGGCCATTTCAATATCTCTTTAGCCGCCATGGCCTGGTCGCGGATGTTAATAATACCAATACTTTTATAGACAGACTTACGCCACGCGCTTCCTTTAGGCGCCGGCGCCCCACGCCCTTCAACAGACATATAGATATAGCCGTCATCGGCCATGCATCCAACATACAGCCTGTTTCGTCCTATGCCATAAGTATCGGTAACTGTTTGCCCCGCTGGTTCACCATAAACAGTAAACACAACAGGATATTTTTTAGAAGGATCAAAATTTGTCGGTTTAACCATCCATCCGTCCATTTCAATACCGTCAATGGTTTTAATTTTGAAGAATTCGGGTTTGTTCTTCGCATTTTTATTAGCAGCCATAATATTGCCGCTTAAATGTTTATAAACAGGCAGGCTGATTATTTCATTTTCGGGCGCCGTATAGCTGTTCGAGAAGCTATGTAGCGCTATTTTCCCGTTCGGAGAAATCTCATAACTGTGTGTACCGGGAAGATCCGCGGGGGTTAATCGTTCTGGATT
>JANYAB010000286.1 GCA_025355225.1 Bacteroidota bacterium | reverse complement strand
AATTATCGAAACCTGTTTGATCCCTCAACCGGGTTAATGCGTGGTAAAAACAAGGATGGTTCGTGGGAAACGCCTTTTAATCCTTTTAAATGGGGCGATTCAGCGCCTTCCCCAATTTATAAATTGCGAAATCATCGTAGGCATATTCCAAAGTGCGGGCAGCGTTTTCGTTTATTTTTACATCATAAGGAACATAGCCCAGTTTATTATAGTATTCAACGCCTTTACGTCCTGTAGCTCTCGGGCCTTCGTTGTTGGCGCCGTGCAGAAGGGCCTGATATAAAGTGTTAATATCATACCCCCGCAATCCTTTCAGGTACGCTTCAGACACAACCGACGCGGAATTGTTCCCTACCATTACATCAGAATATCCGGGACTTGACCATTCCGGCAGCCATCCGCCTTCTTTGTAATCGTTAATCAATCCTTCCTGCATCTCTTTATTGATAGAAGGATAAACCAGGTTCAGGAAAGGATACAAAGCCCTGAAGGTATCCCAGAAACCTGTGCCCGCAAACATATAACCCGGCTCCGTTTTTCCTGTATAAGGGCTGTAATGCATTATTTTGCCTTGTCCGTTTATTTCGTACAATTTATTCGGGAAGAAAAGCATACGGTATAAACAAGAGTAAAAGGTCTTTGTCTGGTCAACAGTGCCACCTTCAACCGTTAATTTATTCAGGGTTTTGTTCCAAACGTCTTTTGCCTTTTGTTTAGTTATGTCGAAGGTGTCATGGCCCTGTTCGCGTTTTAAATTTAATTCAGCCTGTTCAATACTGATAAAAGAGGAAGCTACCCGCAGGTGAACCTGTTCGCCATTGGCAGTTTTAAAGCCGATGGCCGCACTTGCGTGTTTAGAATGAAGCTCCAGGGAGTCGGTAAGGGTGCTATCGCTATAAGTATGGTACAGAGTAAAGGCTTTGTCAATATAAATAACAAAGTAGTTTTTAAAGTTTTTTAAAGGCCCTCTAGCGTATTTGGTTGAATAGCCTACTATTTTATTTTGAGAAGGGATGATCTTTACATAAGATCCCTTATCGAAGGCGTCTATCACAATAAATGAGCTGTCACTTTTTGGGAAAGTAAACCTGAACTGAGCGCTTCGTTCTGTAGGTGTGATCTCAGTGGTTACATTGTGGTCGGCCAGGTAAACGCTATAGTAGTAAGGTTTTACTATTTCAGCTTTATGCGAGAACCAACTTGCACGGCCATTTTGGGTTACTTTTAAATGTCCGGTCAATGGCATAATGGCAAATTGACCGTAGTCATTCATCCAGGGCGATGGCTGGTGGGTTTGTTTGAAGCCATTAATTTTGTAAGCATCGTAGGTGTATTGCCAGCCGTCACCCATTTTACCCGTTTGCGGTGTCCAGAAATTCATTCCCCAGGGCAGGGCTATGGCAGGGTAGGTGTTACCGTTCGACAGATCATACTTTGAAGCAGTTCCCATTAGTGGATTGACATAATCCGCGAGGTCGGTTAATTTATTGGCCGATTGGGCAAATACAGTGACGGGAATTAATATTACCAGTAAAAGAAATAGTCGTTTCATGAAATGAAGATAGAAGTAACAGAAATATAATAATGTAATATTTCTATAGCAATAGGTTTCAATTCCGTATGTATTTGAGCGTCAATACTAAAACAATGATGGATTACCGCCATGCCTTAATTTACCTAAGTGTTTATAAGCATTGTCGGTCGCTTCCCTGCCGCGTGCTGTGCGCATCAAAAAGCCTTCCTGTATCAAAAATGGTTCATAAACCTCTTCAATAGTGCCTTCGTCTTCACCAACGGCGGTTGCTATGGTCTTTAATCCGACCGGGCCGCCCTTAAATTTGTCTATTATGGTTAATAATATCTTATTATCCATTTCGTCTAATCCGTGCTCGTCCACATTAAGGGCATTAAGAGCATAATTTGCAATGTCTGTATCAATGCTGCCGTTACCTTTTATCTGGGCAAAATCCCGGGTGCGGCGCAACAGTGCATTGGCTATACGAGGTGTACCACGACTTCTACGAGCAATTTCATAGGCGCCTTCGTCGCTGATAGGAGTTTTTAAAATGGAAGCCGAACGCAACACAATGGTGGTTAACAACTTAGCATCGTAATACTCCAGTCTTGAATTGATACCAAAGCGAGCACGTAAGGGAGCTGTAAGTAGCCCTGAACGGGTAGTAGCGCCAACCAATGTAAACGGATTCAACGATAGCTGTACCGAACGGGCATTGGGCCCTGTCTCCAGCATAATATCGATTTTAAAGTCCTCCATTGCCGAGTATAGGTATTCCTCAACCAATGGACTAAGGCGGTGAATTTCGTCAATAAACAAAATGTCACCCGTTTCCAGGTTGGTTAATAATCCGGCAAGGTCGCCGGGCTTATCCAAAACAGGACCGGAAGTGATCTTTATACCAACCCCCATTTCATTGGCGATAATATAGGAAAGCGTAGTTTTACCCAATCCTGGAGGCCCATGAAGCAGTACATGATCAAGTGCCTCGCCGCGTTGTCGTGCAGCCTGTACAAATACCTTTAAATTCGCTAATATTTTATGCTGACCCGTAAAATCTTCAAAAACCTGCGGGCGTAAAACCTTTTCAATTTCCCGTTCGGCAGGAGAGAGGCGTTCGCTGTCAGGATCCAAGTGCTCATTCATTGCCAACGAAATTAAATTTTTTATTTCGGATTTTTCGCCTTTGTTGGTTTTTTAAGGTGCTCAAGAGGGCTCCGCCGTTTCGGATTTTCAATTTCGGATTTAGATGGTTTCTTTATTTCGGATACAGGAAACTATTATCGAGGTCTAAATGATTTTGTAAGTGGGGTAACGATGCTATTGTATTTGGGATAACAGATATTCAAACTTACGACAATAAAAAAATCCGAAATCGAAATTCCGAAATCCGAAATCAAAACTCACCCTTCCGGGTATTTTCTAAATATAGAATTTATCTTCATTTCGATAACACCGATCACTGCTTCGCGGAAAATGCTTGTGGACATTTTTGAGGTCCCTTCTGTACGGTCTGTGAAGATGATTGGCACTTCCACAATTTTAAAGCCATGCTGAATGGTCGTATATTTCATTTCGATCTGGAAGGCATAGCCCACAAACTTTATTTTCTCTAATTGTACGGTTTCCAATACTTTTCGTTTGTAGCACATAAAACCCGCGGTTGAATCCTGTACATCAATACCGGTAATAAACCGCACGTACACTGATGCGAAATAACTCATCAATACACGGCTCATTGGCCAGTTAACCACATTTACCCCCTTGATGTATCGTGAACCTATTGCGGCATCGGCACCGTCAATACAGGCTTGCCGCAGTTTTAACAGGTCGTCAGGATTATGAGAAAAGTCAGCATCCATCTCAAAAATAAAATCGTACTGCCTTGCTATTGCCCATCTGAAACCGTGTATATAAGCGGTTCCTAAGCCCTGTTTCCCGGCACGTTCCTCTATAAAAAGGCGTTCAGGGTATTCCAGCAGCAGTTGTTTAACAATGATAGGGGTGCCATCCGGCGAGCCATCGTCAATAATCAATACGTGAAAATCATGAGGAAGCGAAAATACTTTGCGGATTATCCGTTCAATATTTTCCTTCTCATTATAGGTAGGTATAATAACTATGCTGTCGGGCACGGCAGGGATTTAAATTAATACAAAAATATAAGCTGGCAAAAATAGCGTATTAATCAATTTATTGAAAATTATATGGGAATTTGGTTTGTATCCCAAAGCTATAAGTTATCGGTGTCTGCAATAATCTGGTTTTTAAGTTCGGGTTCAGGGTTTTCAATGTAATTATGTTCTTTGATCCTTGGCGAAACAAAAAGGAACACCACAATAAATACCACAATCATGCCCACAAAGCACCAATAAAAATTTGCCCCCGTCATATAAGGAGCTAAGAATCCTTTGTTGGAAATATTGCCGTTTATCATTGCTGTGATCAGGTTGCCCACCGATACCACCATCAGCCAAATAGCTGTCATGGTGCTTTTCATTGATTTCGGCGAATGCGTATAAGCATATTCGAGACCTGTAATGGACACCAAAACTTCCGCGGCCGAAAGGATTACATAAGCAAAAACCTGCCACCAGATTGTGGGATGGCCGCCATGATCGATATTGGATTGTATCAATGCTATGATAACAAATGATAAGGCTGTCAGGACCAACCCGACACCTATTCTCCTGAGCGGTGTTGCCTTAAGTCCTATCCTGTCAAAAAACGGATAAAGCCAATAATTAAATACCGGTATAAACAGGAGTAAAAAAACAGGGTTAAAAGTTTGTACCTGGCCTGCAAGCATAGTGAATTTCGTAAAGCCAACATTGATAGTGCGGTCCATTTTGGCTGCCTGTAACACCCATTCCGAGAGATTCTGGTCCCACACTATCCAAAAAGCAAGCGCAAAAATAAACACAGACATAACGCGGTAAACTGCCTTGATCCCTTCCACCTTTTCGGGATCGAATTTACCCTTTGCAACATCCAACCACGACTGACCCTTCTGC
>JANYAB010000232.1 GCA_025355225.1 Bacteroidota bacterium | reverse complement strand
CTGAAGAACAGATAATGCAGGTGCTTTGGCAGCTTAAAAAGGGCTTTGTGAAAGATGTTATCGATGCATTGCCCGAACCCAAACCGGCTTATAATACGGTATCCACATTTATCCGCATTTTAGAGACCAAGGGGTTTGTAGGCCATACCGCATTCGGAAAAAGTCATCAGTATTTCCCGGTCATCAGTAAAGACCAATATCAAAGTTTTGCAACTGAAAAGCTTTTAAGCGGCTATTTTGATAATTCAGTGCAACGCATGTTTTCTTTTTTTGTAAAAAAGGAAAAAATAGATCTTAAAGAAGCAGATGAGATCATGAAACTGATTGAAAAACTTAAAGACAAATAAACTATGAACTGGTGGCAATATTTATTACTCGTAAACCTGTACCTTGTATTATTTTATGGCTTTTATGCTTTACTGCTTCGCAGCGAAACATTTTTCCAGCTTAATCGCATTTACCTGGTATCGTCAGCCTTATTATCATTTTTTATCCCGATGATCCATGCAGATTGGATCAGGCAGTTGTTTATTACGCAAAAAGTCCAGTATCAATTATTTGCATATGATAGCCCGGCAATGGTTTACCATTTTAAATCTGCAGAGGATCATCATATCACTATTGAGCAGGTAGCAATTTTTATTTATGCGGCGGGGGCGCTTGTTTTACTTGCCAGGTTTATTTGGCAGTTGATATCCTTAAAAAGGATCATTAATCAGCCCCTATCGTCCGGGGCCTTTTCATTTTTCAAAAGCATCCGGCTTGGGGAAAATGTGGATGATCTGGAAAACAGGGATGTGATATCAGCTCATGAACTGGTACACGCTAATGAATTTCATTCGGCAGATATATTGCTGATGGAGGCAATATCTATTATTAACTGGTTTAACCCGGTTGTATATCTTTACCGGATAGGAATCAGGCACATCCATGAATTTATTGCCGATAGCCGGGCATTGAAAAACGGCGTCGACAAAGCAGATTATGCACTTTTGTTGCTTAGCCAAACACTTAAAACGCCGGCTCACCAGTTAGTAAATCCATTTTTCAATCATAGTTTATTAAAACGACGTATCATGATGCTTCAAAAGAATCGTTCACAGCGTGCAGCGCTGTTAAAATATGGCCTCTCCGCTCCTTTGTTTATTTTAATGCTGATACTATCATCAGCCACAATAACCAAAAGCCGCACAGTAATGCTATTTGATAATAAAGTACTATTTAATACAAAAGGCGCTTCAATAAAAAGCAAACCCGTTAGAAACGCAGTTATAGAAGCTGATACTATTACTATACAGACCAAAAGAAATGATGGACCAATTTTTACCGCCGTTGAAAAAGCACCTGAGTTTACGGCCGGTATAGAAGCGTTTTACCATTTCTTAAGCCAGAATATAAAATACCCCGAAGCCATGCGCAAAAACAACATCCAGGGCAAGGTATTTGTTACGTTCATAGTTGAAAAAAATGGGGCTCTTTCTAATATAAAAAGTGTAAGGGACGTTGGTTACGGATCGGCGGAAGAATCAGTACGGGTGCTAAAACTATCGCCGAAATGGACGCCGGGCTACCAAAATGGCAGACCAGTGAGGGTACAGTTTACCATGCCTATAAATTTTACCCTGGACGATGCCAAAACCGTTAAGGATACCGTATTGAAAACCGGAGATTCCGGTAAAAAGGATCTTAAAACTGGACATAGCGTCGCAAATATGTTTTATCATTCTTCAAAAGATACAATCAAGAAATACGCCGTGGTCTTCAGCAACAAGCCCTATAACCCGCAGTTGCAACCAATATTCATACTTGATGGCAAGGAAATAGCTGATTTGAGCAGTGTTTCCCCAGATGACATTGAAAGTATAAGTGTACTAAAGCAAAACCCTAATGATAATTCGTTAGTAACGTTGTACGGCGCGAAAGCCAAAAATGGAGTAGTGCTGATTAAAACTAAAAAAGCAGCTATAAAGCAAACCCCGGCACATTAATGGGTGAACGGGTATTAATTATATCCCGTAAGATCGATAGTGAAAACCAGGACAGAATTGGCCGGGATGCTACTGTTGGAAGTGTTTCCGTATCCCAATGCAGATGGTATAAGCAACAATATTCTCCCCCCTGTATTGATATAAGGTATCCCTATTTGCCAGCCTTTTATTAAACCGGTAAGGGGGTTGTTATTAATGGTTCCGGAATCAAACACAGTCCCATTTAGTAATTTCCCGGTATAATTTACACTAATAAGCGAGTTTACCGTAGGGTACCCCCCTGTTCCTGGCGTTAAAACTTTATAATAAAGTCCAGAGGCATCTTTGGTTGTTCCGGTAATGTTGGCTGAACTCAAATAAGCCTGTATAGCCGCATCATCAGCCGCCGCTTGTTTTGCGGGATCAAAAGTATCTTTTTTGCAGGATGAGAAACAGATAACAAAAAAAGCAAGCAGTAAAATAGATCTCTTCATTTAGAATGTTTTGGATTGATATATCTTCTTTTAAAAGAAGATTATAAGGTGATAAAGATTTTTAATCGGTTGTTAAATTTATGGCCACCTTTGATAGATTTCTTTTCTATGAAGGAACCTAATAAAAATCAATTCCTGATCTTCGGTATGTCTTAATCCGATTCGGTAGTTGCCAAGCCTGATTCTATACAGATCTTTATAGCCTGTTAATTTTTTAAGATTGTTGACTAATGAAAGATTTTCCGTTTCCTGTATAAGCTGCACGGTCTCAACTATTGCCTGTTTAATTTTTGCATCATTGATCTTGCTTACGTCCTTTTGAAAACTCTTATCGATCCTTACGATCATTTTATTGTTTTCAAAAATTCCTGGGTATCAATTAATTCCCCGGTCTCGCCTTCTTTTATGGCTTTAGCCATCACAAAATCTTCCAGATCGTCTTTCCCTATAAATTTGGCTTTAATACCCATCTTTTCGGCAATGGTAACTAAAAGCTGAATGTCTTTTTTTGATTTGCCTGATATAATCGCAGATTCCATATGGCAAATATAATAAATTGTATAATCACTTTCAGGCTCCACATCGTCCGAAGACTTGATTAGGACAAAAAGGGAAGCGTATAACACGCCCTCAAAACTTAATCAACTTAACCTGCCTGCCTGCCGGCAGGCAGGTCTAACTCAATCAACCTTTAAACTACCGTCCTGATTTTCAACTCGTTCATCTGTGCATCGGATATAGTCGATGGCGTATCGATCATAACGTCGCGGCCCGAATTGTTTTTGGGGAACGCGATCACATCCCGGATCGAATCCAGGCCTGCAAAAATGGAGCATAGTCTGTCGAAACCAAAAGCGATACCGCCATGCGGAGGTGCGCCGAATTCAAAGGCATCCATCAGGAAGCCAAATTGTTTTTGCGCTTCTTCTTTTGTAAAGCCCAGGTGCTTAAACATTAAAGCCTGTAAAGTACGGTCGTGGATACGAATAGAGCCACCTCCTATTTCTGTCCCATTAATAACCAGGTCATATGCATTAGCCCTTACGTTTTTTGGGTCTGTATCCAGCATTGGGATATCTTCCGGCTTTGGTGAGGTGAACGGGTGGTGCATAGCATGGTAACGGCCGGTTTCTTCATCCCATTCCAGTAAAGGAAAGTCAAGTACCCATAGCGGGGCGAATTGATCTTTATTTCTCAGGCCCAAACGTGTTCCCATTTCCAAACGCAATTCATTCAATTGTTTGCGAACCTTATCGGTTTGTCCGGCGAGCACAAAGAAAATATCGCCTGGTTCAGCTTCAAAAGCAGCCGCCCAGTTGGTAAGTTCGTCCTCGCTGTAAAATTTGTCGACGGAAG
>JANYAB010000196.1 GCA_025355225.1 Bacteroidota bacterium | reverse complement strand
ATATTGTTGAGATCGGGGTTAACGATCCAAAGGATGATGAGGTGCTTATCAAAATTAAAGCAGCCGGACTATGCCATACCGATTATGACTCGCTTAGCTGGGGCAAGCAACTTATTATTGGACACGAAGGTGCCGGGATAGTAGTTAAAACCGGCCGGGATGTTAAAGGATTATCCCCCGGCGATAAAATAATATTAAGCTGGGCCATGCATTGCGGGCATTGCTTTCAATGCCTGGAGGGCAACCAGCATTTATGCGAGGTTGCTTCGCCCGTGGCAGCAGGCGGTAATGGATACACGCCCGGCCATGCCGATCCATCGGGCACTACATTTAATGGCCAGCCTGTACTGCGTTCATTTAACATTGGTACGATGGCCGGGTACACTTTGGTTAAGGAATCAGCGGTGGTAAAAAACAGTTCCGAAAAAATGAGTTACCCGGCAGCCAGTATTATCAGTTGCGGTGTTATGACAGGGTACGGTTCGGTAGTGAATGCGGCAAAAGTCAAGTCCGGTTCGTCCGTTGTGGTGCTTGGCACAGGCGGTGTGGGCCTTAATGTGATACAGGGCGCCAAAATCGCAAAAGCCGGAAAGATTATTGCTATTGATATTAATCCGGCAAGACTTCAAATGGCAAAAGAATTTGGAGCTACCCACACCCTTCTTGCTGACAAAGCCGATACGGGCCTTTTGAAGGTAGCTAAACAAGTGAAAGAAATGACCGAAGGACGTGGGGCAGATTATGCCTTTGAATGCACTGCCATACCTCAATTGGGTGCTGCACCCCTGGCAATGGTGCGCAACGCCGGAACAGCGGTACAGGTGAGTGGTATTGAACAGGATATCACAATTGATATGAACCTTTTTGAATGGGACAAAACCTATATCAATCCGCTGTATGGCAAATGCCGGCCACAAATTGATTTTCCAAATATTATTGAATTATACGAAGCCGGGCAGATCTTGTTAGAAGAGATGATCACCCGCACTTACCCCTTAAATGAACTTAATAAAGCCTTTGATGACCTACTTGCTGGCCGAAACGCCAAAGGCGTCATCATATTCGATTAAACATAACATGTCCGGATTCAGAACAATAGAGATTTCGAACCCCCAATACGAAGCCAATAATTTGCGCTTTATTACGGTAAAAACGCCCAATCTGAAAGGTCGCGGAGATATTTGTGTTTTTGTGCCACGAGAAGTTAGAAAAAATGATGTTGTACCTATTGTGATACTTTTGCATGGTGTGTATGGCAGCGCCTGGAGCTGGGCGCATCAGGCTGGCGTACATTTAAAAGCAAATGAACTTATAAAGCAGGGTGTATTGCCACCTATGATAATAGCTATGCCATCCGACGGCCTTTGGGGCGATGGTTCGGCCTACCTGCCACACAGTACTTATGATTTTGAAAAATGGATAACCGAAGATGTGGTTAACGCGGTAATTGAAAGCATCGATGGCGCTGATGTTACATCGCCGCTATTTATTTCGGGCCTTTCTATGGGAGGCTTTGGTGCGTTACACATCGGGGCTAAATACGGCCCCATGTTCAGGGCGATGTCGGGGCACTCAGCCATAACAAGCTTGCCGCAAATGCGACTTTTTGTAGAAGAAAAGTTGAAGAACTATTTGCAGCTAAACAGTTTGGATGAAGACCTTGCGGAGACATTTAAACACTATCGTCATCAATTGCCGCCTATGCGATTTGATTGCGGTAAGTCCGACATTCTAATTGGCTACAATCGCGAACTCCATCAAAAAATGGATAATGAAGGTATTCCACATACCTATGAAGAATACCCGGGCGAACACGAATGGCCATATTGGTCTGATCACATTATTACTTCGTTGAAGTTTTTTGCGGGGCGACTATAGCTTTATGCCCTTAAGGAAGTTATCAGGATCAGCCACAATACGAAAACGAAGATAAAAACAAGTAAAAGTGTAGTGGCATGTCTTACCATGGCTGTATGTTTGTAATCTCTATTCATAGCTGTACAGGCTTGTTATCACGCCAATACGCGGCTAAATAACGAAATGCTACCGCTGTTGATAAAAATTCCGCACCTGTTTCGAAAAGAATATTACACAGCTGAAAATGGAAAATATATTGGTGAAAACACTCTCCCGATATACCGGGCCTGGTATTTTATAGCATTAAATAAGCCGAATCCCTTATCTTTACCCAATGAGAAGAAGGTCTTACTATTTTTTGCCCTTAGGTATTGCTATTGGAGCCGGTGTAGGCGTGGCAATTAACAATATAGCAATCGGTATGGGTGTCGGGGTTGCAATCGGCTTCGCCATGTCGAGGATTGCATCAAAGCGTAATCAGGGGCAATAGGCCACTTTTTTTTGCTTCAGGAATCTCAACATTATTTATTGGAATCTGTTATATTACCAGCAAGTTGTACCAAATACGGCTAGGCTGCGGAAAACTGTATTAAGTAAATGGGTAATAATACGCATATAATCCCGTAAAAACCCTGCAAAATAACAGCATCAATGCCTGTACTTTTGGGGAAACATAATTACTTATAGCTATGAACAAACTTACGTACTTAGATGATTGTCAGTTAGATCAGTTTATCTTAAAAAAAATATTGTCCCGCTTTGGGTCATCATACGAAGTAAAATGTACTGCATCTGGTAATGAAGTTATTGCCGTGCTTTCCCAAAACAGGCTTGACAAAGACAAATTGCCAGATATTATTTTATTAGATATATATATGCCCGGATTTGATAGCTGGGATTTCCTGGATAAAATGCAATCGTTATATCAAACGCTGGCAAGCCCACCGGAGGTTTATATTCTTTCGGCTAGTAAGTACCCGGCCGATATTGAGCGCCTTAAACGATATTCCTGTGTTAAAGCATTTATACTTAAACCTATAACAAAGGAAGTGCTGCAAAAATTGATCAGGCAGCGGGAATCCCGGTTTACCCAATTCTCCACTTTAGAAGCTCAAAATTGAACGTTCAAGGCAAATATTTGAAAATTGTTCAAGGTGATTTTTTACAAAGAGCAGCCTGGGCTATTTTTTTTGCCCACTACGTTTAAAAGGATAGCGCTGGTGTGTGCTATACCTAATGTAGTGCCGGGTGTAACCGCAAGATAACGCTTCAGGTAGCCGTCAATAATACCTTTGATCACCTGCTCGTAGGTTTTCCTGAATTCCGGCGAATAGGGTATCATTGATTCTTCAAAATATATTTGTCCCTTGTCATCAACAAGTGCTTTGAAGATATAACTGAAATCCTCATACGATTTATGGATAGTGATATTATACTCGGGGTGAAGATAATCCATTGAAGGGTCGATCTTGTTTATCGGGGTTGACACGCTTACCACTTTTTCAACCTTTACAAGTGGACTTGTACTTTTCAGAATGACCGGCGTTTTCGCAGAAAAGGCGCTATCCACATTGCTGTTTGCCAGCTTTGCTTTAGCTTTAATAAATAAGGTGTCTTTTAGGCTGGGCAGCCCCATTGCCTGTATCTTTTTATTATTACACCGCTTTAAATACGGGTCAGAATAAAAGGTAAGAAATACATTAGATCCCTCGTCCTTATCCTGAATGTGCCTGTCCTCAACTCTCAATGCCCGAAAGACAAGACTATCCTTATTGATCTTTTTCAGAAGCAGCCAGGAATCAACCATATTAAAAATAGAGTCGGGGTCCAAATAGATATGATAGCCGTAATATTTTTTCGTGGTAGGGCTAAAAACCATTACTGAATCGTCAGAAACAAAATATAATTTCCAAAGAGGTTCCAGTTGATAACCTTGTTTATCAAATACAAGCCCTGTGTTGAACGTTCTCCGAACCTCCGTAAACCTGGTGCCCTTTACTGAGCCAAAAGGCGGACCATGCTTCTTTTCCACATGGTTACATGAAAAAAATAAAACCAGGATTATCAATGCAGTTAGCAGCCGAAATTGTTTCATATAAAAATCGGCTCAAAATAGTTAAAAATCAACAATCTTTGAATAAATTGCGTATTCATTAAACAAAAATTAACGAGGGAGCTATTCGGAAACTACTATATAAATAAAACTGATGAACTTATAGTATAATATAGATTATATTTATAAAGTCACGTTTAGAACATGAACAAACCACATAAGTGGTTTTCGCCCGTTAGCTTTTTGAATAAATTGCTTGATAACTAATAAACCATTTAGAAAATGTTATTTGCTGATCATTATATAGATAAAAATTATAAAATTAACCAATTAACATAGATTTTGTTTATAACGTTATTTTAAATCATGAACATATCCTATAAATACCTATTGCTGCTAATTTTAATTATGCCCGGTAGTTTATTAAAGGCACAATCCAAACGCGTAGTACTCGACT
The DNA here is from genome assembly GCA_025355225.1 of Bacteroidota bacterium. Lineage (GTDB taxonomy): Bacteria > Bacteroidota > Bacteroidia > Sphingobacteriales > Sphingobacteriaceae > Mucilaginibacter. Next base: position 3,733 of record JANYAB010000196.1, on the reverse strand, counting down.
CCTATTTTAATGATGAGCATATGAAAGATGCTTTCGGCAAAATGATATCGTATCACTACAAATGGGAAGAAAAAGATAATAATGGCTTTTCCATTTTTGGAGAGGCCTTTAAGAATAGAGGCGCTGTTATCAGTACTCTTTATGAGGCTCCATCCGCTGTTAACCTAAAAAAAGCGGATATCTACATTATTGTTGATCCAGACACAAAGAAGGAAAGCCCGGATCCAAAGTACATTGGTGCTGGGGATGTAAAAGTTATTGCCAACTGGGTTAAACATGGTGGGGTTTTGCTAATGATGGCTAATGACAGTGCAAACGTGGAGTTGAAACATTTTAACACGCTGTCTGAGAAATTCGGAATTCATTTTAATGATGACCTGCGAAACCATGTCAAAGATGACCAGCACTTTCAGGATGGGGCCTTTATTATTAAAGGGGATAACCCGATACTGAAAACCGCCAGGAAAATATATATGAAAGATATTTGTTCTTTAAGTGTAAGCGCACCCGCTTATCCGGCGCTTAAAGACGGCGATGCAACAATTATTGCCATTGCGCGGTATGGAAAGGGCACAGTAATAGCAGTGGGCGATCCCTGGCTATATAATGAATATACCAATGGAAGGCTAAGCAGCGATTTTGAAAATGACAAGGCGGCAAATGACCTGGCAGGGTGGCTGATCAGCAAGGTACCGGAAAAAAATTGAAACGGTTTAACCCTGACCTATTTTCCGCGTTCACGAGTAGTTAAATATCACAATAAATCCATTGAGAAAGAGTTATTTAACTATGCTTTTTTATCTTTCAGAATTAGAATTTATTTCCGATACGTTACATAATAGTAAACTTAAATGATCCGAAGGCTTCCATTGTTAATTGTTTTGATAGGTGTATCGATTTCAAGTTTTGCCCAGGAAAAGTGGCAATTGGTAAAAGATCAGGACGGGATCAGGGTTTATACGCGCCGGTTAAACAATGAGAGATATAAGGAGATAAAAGCCGATTTTGAGTTAAAAGGCTCGGCTGACCAGTTAATTGGCATATTGCAAAACGTTAGTCATCAGAATGAATGGAGCTATGGAACTAAAAAAGCTTACTTGATCCGCAAAAAAAATAAAGATACATTGATCTATTATTCTGAAATTTCACTGCCATGGCCGTTAAGTAACCGCGATTTAGTTATAGAGTTAAGTTTTAAAAAGGACACATTAAATAAAATGCTGCATATACAGGCTAAGAGTATTGCGGGGATATTAGCAGCAAAACCAAACCTGGTAAGAGTGCCTTTTTCGCTTGCTTTGTGGGATGTTAGTGTATTACCAAACAAGCTACTAAGAGTTGAATATACTTTCAGTACCAATCCGGGCGGCGCTTTACCTGCATGGCTGGTTAACCTGGCAGCCAGTGTCGGTCCTTATAATTCTTTTCATAAACTCAAAGACATTATCCGGAAGGAAGGTTCATAATATTTGTATCAAAAATTTTACTGAGAGTGCTTAAAATAAAAATTTTATAGCTAAATTGACTTTTGAAGGCTTTTGCAAAGAAATATCAGCAGGCATAGGCTGGTTATTTAATAAATCAATAAAACATTTTGTATCTTAATTAGTTCTTTCCAATTAACACCTATCACTAATTGTAATGGCAAAAAGAATTTTAATAATTGAGGACGATGAAGATATTCTGGAAGTATTGGAAACAGTTCTTAGTCATCACGATTTTATCGTGAAGGGCCTGAATCGCACAGACGACATACTCAAATTAGTTGAAGAGTATAAACCCGATTTAGTATTAACCGATTATTTATTGTCGGGTACTAACGGAGGGAAGATTTGCCAACTAATAAAAAAAAATAAAGACACCTGTCATATACCGGTGGTCTTGATTTCAGCGTATCCGGAGCTGGCTGTTTCGTTGGGGAATTTCGGTTTTGATGCATTCATAACAAAACCCTTTGATATTAACATGCTGGTGCAAAAAATCAATGAATTCATCAATAAACCTGATTCGGGTCATTGACTTCACATCTTAGATTATTTCACTAAAATCTAAAATTCCCACGGGATATCCCGTGCAACCAGCATTTACAATAGTTTAGTGTTTAAAAATAAACATTCTTAGCCCGCAGATATTAGCCAACTATTAAATTAAATGTTAAAATAGTACAATGGCTTGTCAACTTTCCTGATTAAATACTTATTATTGTTATTCAATACCTTCCCAAGCCTAATGTTACTGTGCAAGTATGCGTGTTAAAACCTTTGTTTTAGTATATATTCTTTTTAGGCTGGGCACTTCTAATTCGTTGGCGCAAAATCGTTTATCCGACAGTTTATTGTACAGTTCCACCGTGAATCAGGTAATTGATTATTTCAACCGTACTATAGCCGACCAGTCAGAGATATATAGCGGACCTGGATATGAGTTATATCCTTCCGCAAATAAAGGGTCATTCTATTTTAAGGATAAAAACTACACTGCACTAAGCTTAATTCGCTACAATGGTACGTGGTACAAAAATGTGCCGGTACTGTATGATACCTACCACGATGTTATGGTTTCGGCTTTACGCGATAGTTTATTTGTCTTAAACTCAGGCAAATTATCAGATGTTTATTTATTAAATCATCATTTTATCTATTTGAATGCCGAAAATCGGAATAACGTAACTCCCGGCTTTTATGACCTTTTATATGATGGAAAGTCGCAGGTTTTAGTTAAACGAATCAAAATAATAGACGATCATATAGTGACTGCCCAAACGGCAGAAATTGTTTATGAAGATAAAAGCGAGGTGTACCTAAAAAAGGGGAACCGGTATTACCTGGTAGATAGCAAGCGATCTTTTAGACAAGTTTTTACCGATAAAAAGAAAGAAATTAACCAATACCTAAAGGATAATAAAATTGATTACAAGGATGATAAAGAGGGTGCGGCAGTCAAATTAGCTGGTTACTATGATCTGATAAGTAAATAATATGTGGAAATTTTACAGCGTTTTTTGCATTTTTTTGGGTTTATCATCCTTTGTGAATGCGCAACAAAACTCCATTAAGCTCATAGACGTAGATTTTAACCGGACCAATGTTTTTCAAATAGTAAATGATTTAAAAACAAAAACCGGGTATCATTTTTTCTATGACCCCGCTCAGTTTGATAGCCTGAAAGTAACACTCACCGTGCGTCAAAAGCCGTTAGAATTTATTTTGGATAAAATATTCGAACACTCCTCCTATCATTATGTCATTACTGATCAGCAGGAAGTAATCCTGACGAAGGACCGAAAAATAAGCACAGATTTGGCTCCCGGTTTCTTTTATAATAACTCAACCCAGATTATTGCCGATGCCCCGGTTACAGATTATAATATTGAGGGGCAAAAGAAAGTAGCCGAAGCGACAACAGAGAACAAGCTGTACGAAATAGGGATCAGGACGAATAACATTAAATCCGGGACGGCCAATTTAGCTGGCTATGTACGGAACATCAAATCGGGCGAGGCGGTGATCGGGGCCAGTATTTACAACGCAGAATCAAAGGTAGGCATAGCGACCGACCAGTTTGGTTATTACTCGCTGACACTGCCCCGGGGTCGCCAGACGCTGACCATAAAAGGATTGGGGATGAAAGACACCCGGCGCAAGATCGTCCTGTACTCAGATGGCAAGCTAAACATCGAAATGCAGGAACAGGTAACCTCGCTGAAAGAAGTACAGATCTCGGCCGAAAAAGT
>JANYAB010000181.1 GCA_025355225.1 Bacteroidota bacterium | reverse complement strand
ACAGAATATCAGGGTTACAGGGCCATGTTCGAAGCCCAAAGCAAACATAGGATGGGGCTTTTAATAGGGGTGAGCCACCCTACCTGGCCACTGCTTCCCTACCAGAGCTATAATTATTATTTCGAACCGACCGGGGCATATTTCGGAAGTAAAAAAGCTTCTGAACCGATTCACATACAATGGAACCCGCTGAGCGACAGCGTAGAAGTAGTTAATTATAGTGTACAAGGCGGCAACGGGCTAACTGCATGGTTGCAGATATTGGATTTAAATGGTACGGTAAAGTTTACAAAGAAATCTACAATAAATTGCCCGGAGGATAGCACGGTTGCGGTTATGCGGGTAACCCTGCCACCTAAGTTAGATAGTGTGTATTTCGTGCGGCTTCAACTCTCAAAAGGAGATACTGTATTGTCAACCAATGAATACTGTAGGGGAGCTTCTCCCGACGCTTCGGGTGACATAGGCAATCTGAGGGCAGTTACAAAACTGCCTGCGGTAACCCTGGAAACCCAAACTCAGGCCGATAAAGTGGGGGATCATTGGATAATCACCACCCAATTAGCGAACAAGACAGCCTTTGCCGCTTTTAATGTGCAATTGGAGGTGACGGGAGCAACAAGCGGACGACGGATACTGCCTGTTATTTACAATAATAATTATTTTACAATGCTCCCCGGGGATGAACGCACTATAATAATGAAAATAGAAGATGCGGATACCCGGGGCGAAAAACCTGATGTAGTAGTTGAGGGGTTAAATGTTAAATCAAAAGACTGACTTGATACTTAGGTGGCGCAATGCAACGCGTCGTAATAGCTAATTTTTTTAACTATCAATGTACTGACACACTTGTGTCACCAAAATATTCAAATCAATTCCGTAAATTTGTATATATCTAAACTGGCAATTTATAACGGCATTTACTATCGCCTCAATTCATATTTCTCCGCTGAATTGTGCAATCAGGTATTTTGACATAACTTGCCGTTGACTATCACCAGGCGGGTTGGATGAATTTCTGCAATTGTTTTTAGGGTGGAGAAATAATATTAAATTAAACAAATTATTTAACCTGTTATCGGAAATGAAAAAATGCTTTCTAATATTAATATTATGTCTCGTTGCTTTTAATCAGTTAGCTTTTTGCCAGTCTGTTGCGCCTGTAAAGGAGTATACTGTTAACGCTGCCCAGATCAAAGCGCACATAGAATCTACAATGTACGGGATATTCTTCGAGGATATTAATATGGCGGCAGATGGAGGCGTTTATGCCGAATTGGTCAAAAATCGATCTTTTGAATTTGGTACCCCTTTAGAAGGATGGACAGTGCACAAAAAAGATACTATAGCACATAGCATCAGGGATTTAGATAAATATGAAGCATTAAATAATGTATTGGTGCTTAACCGTGGTGCCGAATCACCAGACAACCCCCGCTATCTTAGAATTACGTTGCCAGGTGATGATAAGCTTTTTGGTATTTCAAATGAAGGCTTCCGCGGTATGGGGATAAAAGAAGGCGAAACCTATAGCTTTTCATTGTTAGCTCACCGGGACGAACAAAGCGCAGTAAAGCTTAGCGTTGAGTTACGTGATGAAAATGGCAAAATTATAGGTAAGGCTGAATTATCGGATTTCGGTACGGAGTGGAAAAGATATGTTGTCAGGTTTAAGGCAACATCAACCGCAAATAAAGCTCAATTATACATTTGGCTTGCTGGCAAAGGCGCTATTGATATGGATATGATCAGCTTGTTTCCTGAGCATACGTGGAAAAACAGACCCGGTGGCCTGCGTGCAGATCTTGTGCAAAAACTGGCCGAGTTAAAACCCGGTTTTTTGCGGTTTCCGGGTGGTTGTATTGTGGAAGGCCGGGATCTGGCTAACCGCTATCAATGGAAAAAAAGTATCGGGGATATTGACAACCGTAAAACGATCATTAGCAGATGGAACCAGGAAATTAAAGGTCGCTTTATGCCTGATTACTACCAAAGTTTTGGCCTGGGCTTTATGGAATATTTTTTAACCGCCGAGGATATAGGTGCCGCGCCGCTGCCTATTTTAAATTGTGGCATGGCTTGTGAATTTAATACCGGGGAAGTGGCGCCTTTGGATCAGTTGGACCCCTACATACAGGATGCGCTTGATCTGGTTGAATTTGCAAATGGCGGGCCGGATACCAAATGGGGCAAATTACGTGCGGATCTCGGTCATCCCAAACCTTTTAATTTAAAAATGATTGGTGTTGGAAACGAGCAATGGGGGCCGCAATATATTGAACGCTGGAAATTATTTACCAAAGCGTTAAAGGATAAATATCCCGATGTAAAATTGGTATCAAGTTTAGGCCCATCTCCCAACGGAAAGGAATTTGACCTTTTAAATAAAACCTTTCGCGGCTTAAATGCTGATATTTTGGATGAGCATAGTTATCAGTCGCCAAAATGGTTTTTGGACAATGCCAATAGATATGATAATTATGATAGGAAGGGCCCCAAAATATTTGCCGGGGAATACGCTGCTATAAACCTATTTGTAACCAGCCCGGACAATAAGAACAACTGGGAATGTGCATTAGCTGAAGCTGCTTATATGACCGGCCTGGAAAGAAATGCAGATGTAGTTAATATGGCTTCGTACGCGCCGCTATTTGCCCATGTTGACGCCTGGCAATGGAAACCGGATTTAATATGGTTTGATAACCTGAGATCGTACGGATCGGCAAATTATTATGTTCAGCAGCTTTTTTCCCTATATAAAGGTACAGATGTTGTTCCACTATTCTTAGACAACGGACCAGTTGAAGGGAAAGACGGCTGTTTTGCAACTGCAAGCCTTGATAAAAATACGCATGAACTTATTATCAAATTTGTTAATTACAATACCACCGGCCAAAACATAAAATTTAATATCGAAGGCTCATCAGCCATTCAAAAAGCCGTGAAAATTATTACGCTAAGAAGCGGCAATAGAGATTTGGAAAATTCCTTCACTAACCCGACCGCAATCAGCCCGATAGAAACAGCTGCCCTGGTTAAAGGAAGAGCCATTGAAATTACTGTCGAGCCGTATTCGTTAAAAGTTATCAGAGTAAAGTATCTATAAAATAGAAAAGAGGAATTTCGGAGCCTGCACGCTCACGCTACGCTCAACCGGCGCAGGTTGTTTCGCTAACGGACAACTATTTGTATCATAACCGGGCAGTTGAAATAAATAGATGGTTGCAATTGGCTGATTTTCAACTACTTAGTCGTCCCTCAAAAAGTCAATTTTTATTTTTGAGGCAAAAGAACTTTCAGAACAAACATATACAAGATATCGATGAGTTTCCAACTGCCATTTGCCTCTGTACGCCAGAGGTTCATGACTCGTTTAAAATTCATGGCGGCAGCAGCCAGGATTACATTCATCAAGTCTCCCAATATCCCTTTCAGAAAATTACGGCATAAACGGTAATCGGCTTTCAGGTGTCCGATGATGGGTTCAATAGCTGCTCTTTTACTATGCTTTTTGCGCTTGCCCCTGCTAATGTTTTTATCAGGCTTTGG
>JANYAB010000089.1 GCA_025355225.1 Bacteroidota bacterium | reverse complement strand
TGATTTGAAGATTTGGTAATTTGAAGAGTCAGGCCAGTATAATTCAAATTAAGAGGCGATAGACAATTTTCAAATTTTCAAATTGCCAAATCTTCAAATTATTTAATCTTCAAATTAAGAAGCCTTCCGGCGATTTAACTCATCGCGTATTTTTGCAGCTCTTTCATAGGCTTCATCCATCAGGGCTTCGTGCAGCTTGGTCTTCAATTCATCCGTACTTAACGAGGCAAATCCGCTCGTTGCCGCAGTAACTGTTTTTTCGTCCGGTGCATCGCTCATGTTTTCAAGGTAAACAAAATCATTGCCTTCTATCACTATTCCTGCAGTTGAAAGTATAAATTCATAAGTATAAATGGAACAATCAAACCTTACCGCCATCGCAATTGCATCTGAGGTACGGGCATCTATTTCGATTATTTTTTTGCCGTCTGAGCAAATTAGTTTCGAATAAAATATCCCATCAACCAAATTATAGATGATGATCTCCTGTATAGTAATGTTATAGGCCTGTGCAAAGTTTTTGAATAGATCGTGCGTAAGTGGCCTGCTTGGCGTCATTTTTTCGATCTCGATAGCTATGGCTTGAGCCTCAAAACTACCAATAATGATGGGTAGCCTGCGGCGCCCGCTAACTTCGCCTAAAACCAATGCGTATGCGCCAGACTGGGTTTGACTATAGGACAACCCAACTATATCCAGCTTAATTTTTTTCATATTGTTTCCCATCACTACAAACCTTTTATGCTGAAGTTTTATATTCTTTAACAGCCGCTATTAATTTTGGCACTACCTCAAAAGCATCGCCAACAATACCATAATCAGCTACTTTAAAAAATGGGGCTTCAGGATCTTTATTGATAACTACTATAACCTTTGAAGCACTTACACCGGCCAGGTGCTGTATAGCCCCCGAAATACCAATTGCAATATACAAATTTGGACTGACAGCTATACCAGTTTGTCCAACATGTTCACTATGTGGCCTCCAGCCGGCGTCCGAAACTGGCTTTGAACAAGCAGTGGCAGCTCCCAGCAAATCAGCCAGTTCTTCTATCATGCCCCAATTTTCAGGACCTTTTAAACCACGGCCTGCTGAAACAATAATTTCGGCATCTGGCAATGAGATTTTATCTGCTGATCTTACAATCTCTTTCATCATTGTTCTAAAATCAGATTCCTTATTAACCGGGTTAAAGTCTTCCACCTTGCCTGCAGCCGCTTTTTCAACTAACTGGTACGAATTAGGAGTCAAAGCAATCACTTTTTTAGCCGACGTTAGCTGAACTATGGCGAAAGCCTTCCCCGAAAAAGCTGTTTTTTTAACCGTGAATTTACTTTCGGATATTTCAGGCAATGAAACTGCCCCATCAGCTACTCCGGCGTTTAATTTAACGCCTATACGCGGCGCCAAACCCCGACCAGAGAATGAATTGGACAAAACAACAATATCCGCATTCTCCTTATCCGCCGCTGCCGCTATAACCGAAGCATAAGCCTGGTTAACAAAGTTCTTTAGTTTTTCATTAGAAACATTAAGCACCTTATCAGCACCATATTTACCAAGTAAACTTAACTGATCGGCGCTTACATCGCCGATAGAGATAGCCACAAGACTGGTATTAGTTAGATCAGCAATTGCCCTGGCATACGAAACTGTTTCAAAAATTGATTTTTTGAACCGGCCCTCAGCATTTTCTGTGTATATTAAAACTGACATATTTATTTCTGAATCTTAAAATCTAAAAAAATCCTTATATCACCCGTGCTTCTGTATGTAATAAACCTATCAATTTGCCGGGCTCATCTGCCGGCACTAATTTTACCTGCCCACGGGGCGCTGGCGTTACATAACTGATTATTTCCGAAAATGTTTCTACTTCAACCGCTTCTATCACCTTCAGCGGTTTTGTTCGTGCCGACATTATACCGCGCATATTAGGTATTTTAGGTTCAGCTACTCCTTCTGCAGCCCCTACGACAAAGGGAAAGGGGATATCCAAAACTTCCTTGCCGCCTTCAATTTCGAGTTCTACAGCACCTTTATCACCATCGATATCTATTTTTTTGATGACAGAGACCGATGGGATATCTAAAAGTTCGCCAAGCATACCGGCAACTTTCGAGCCATTATAATCGATAGACTCACGACCGGTTAGAATAATGTCGAACGGGTTTTGCTTAATATATTGCGCAATCTGGTACGCTACGAACCAGGCGTCATGAGGTTTAGCATTTATTCGCACTGCATCATCTGCCCCAATTGCCAACGCCTTACGAATAGTCGCTTCTGTATTAACTTCGCCTACATTAATAACAGTTACCGATCCTTTTCCTACCTCAGTAAGTTCAATTGCACGCGAGAGAGCTATCTCATCATAAGGATTAAGAATAAATTGTACACCACTGGTATTAAATTGGGTGTTGTTATCAGTAAAAGTTATTTTTGCCGTTGTATCAGGAACATTACTTATACATACCAGGATCTTCATTAGGTTATTTGTTTTTAATTGGTAATGATTTTTATGATGTGTGTTAACGTTTTATCCATTTTACTCATGAACACACATGATGGTTTCATGAAAATAGGTTTTCGCAAATTTAGTTAAAAAAGAGGGAGTTTAAAATGCAGACAAGCAGATTAGAAAAGCTATTGGAATTTTTGAAGAATGAACCCAACGACGAGTTTTTACAATATGCATTAGCGACCGAATATTTACGTTTGAATGAAACTGAGAAAGCGTTGCAATACTATGAGAACCTGGTGAATAATCACCCCGATTATGTGGGCACCTATTACCATCTTGGAAAACTATACGAGGCTTTGAACCGTAAACCTGATGCGTTGATTATCTACGAAAAAGGAATGTTGGTAGCCCGACAAAAGCATGACAATCATGCGTTTTCTGAATTACAGGCCGTTTATCGCGAAGCAACCGGTTTAGATGATGACGATGATTACTAAATTTATAGTTTACTTTGTTCACTAATTTGTTCATAAACTGACTAATGAACCAATAACCAAATGGACCAATGCACGATTGAACCTGTGAACCAATGAACAAACGGCAACTTCTGTTTTTGCGCGACGCATTTATCTATACCTTAACAGCTTTCGGTGGTCCGCAAGCGCACATAGCTATTTTGCTGCGCGAATTTGTTGAAAAACGTCACTATATTACCGAACAGGAATTGATGGAACTCAATGCACTTGCACAAGTATTACCTGGTCCGTCCTCTACACAAACACTTGTAGGAATAGCATGGAAAGTTGGCGGCCTGCGATTGGCTATAACTACTTTCTTGGTATGGATATTCCCATCTGCCGCGATTATGTGCATGGCAGCCATTGGTTACAAAATGTTTGTGGCCCAAAGCAAATTTGCCGAAGTACTGCGTTTTGTACAACCAATAGCCATAGGTATTGTGGCGTATGCTACCTATACATTTGCGGTTAAGTTTTTGAAAACAAAAGTTACCACCATGCTGGCCGTTGGTTCGCTTATAGCAACACTTATTCTACAAAATGCTTATGCCTTCCCTATCTTAATATTGGTAGGGGGAATTATTTCTTCGGCACTGGAAACACAACCCCAGGAAAATGAATTGCGGGTAAGTTTGTTTGCTAATGTTAATCCCAATAAAGTGGCTTATTTTATTGGCATACTACTTGCATTTGCGGCTTTGGGGGCCATTATAAATCAAACATCTCCCTTTAGTTTGCCTATACGGTTGTTAGAGAACTTTTACCGTAATGGCCTGCTCGTTTTTGGTGGAGGGCAGGTTTTAGTGCCATTAATGTACACGGAATTCGTGGAGGTTAAACACTACCTCAGCAGCTCGGAATTTTTATCAGGGTATGCCTTGCAGCAAGCTTTACCAGGTCCAACCTTTTCATTTACGTCTTTTATTGGAAGTATATCTTTAGGGAACAAAGGCTACAGTGTCGGCGGACAAATTGTAGGAAGCATCGTTGCTGTTATTGGAATTAACCTGCCAGGTCTTATTCTTATTCTGTTTATCGTTCCATTTTGGGAGGACCTTAAAAAAATAGCACGTATCCGCAATTCGTTAAGCGGTATAAGCGCCGTAGCAGTAGGTTTTATGGCAACCGCCCTAATACTTCTTGTAAGTCCTTTTGGCTTTAACTTAATGGCCTATGCGTTAATGATAGGGTCGTTTTTGTTGCTTTATTTTACCAAAATAAAAACCCCGGTAATTATTATTATCGGGGTGGTACTGGGGCTTATATTTTAAGATTGCTTTTTAATGTCGAATATTGAACGCCGAA
>JANYAB010000069.1 GCA_025355225.1 Bacteroidota bacterium | reverse complement strand
CTGCAATGATAGTCACCTGGATGTTATTCAAAGCCCCAACTTTGAAGGCATGGGGAATTATTATAGCGGCGCTATTCATTGCAATGTTTATAGCAGGAGCTATGACGCCCGTTCGGGTGTACTGAGATACTCTCCTGCGTACTATAAGACTAAAATACTATTAATTGGGGAGGTTGCTTTGGTCGTAACCTTTGCTGTGTTCATGTATGCTCTTCCTGGCTTTGATCGAACGTCATATATCCTTATGATACTATGTCACTGTATCATTGTGGGGATTGGGATATGGTTCTACAAGCTTAAGCCATTAACTACTGAAGCTATAGAAGTTGCTGACTAAAAGTTCATTGGCTATGAAGGCTAGTAGGGCGGTGATAGAGTGCGTTAACCGTGCTCACTTTCTATAAGCCTGTTCCCTGACTTCCTACCAGCCTAAACTTCCCTCGTGCCGGTAAATCAAAAGCCTTGGTTTCGTTTGGCGTACGTGCTGTTTTACTCTTCGTGTCCTTATACTAGCCTAAACAGTCCAACTATATAAATAAAAAGCCCAAGCAAACTGCCTGGGCTCGGGCTGGTAGTTGGGTGCTTATTGCATTTCTATACTAGTAGGAGGGTGAATCGCACGTTTAGGCCTCAATGGCTGCAAAGTGGGCTGTTTAGGCGTTAAACACTGCAAAGTGCACACTTTGGCTGTTCTCAGCGTCGAACGGACAACCAATAGCCCTAAATGAAGAAAGCTGCACAGTGGCAGCTTTCAGTTCTTAACGTCATTGATATGTTAGTGTTCACCACGTATCTATTCCATAGTTACCAAGTGTAATCGGTAATAGCAAGCCGACTGGCTGCTTGTGGTATATCTGGGAGCTCAGTTCCAGTTCCTGGAAAATCTATTTTCTTGTAACTTCCTCTATACAAACTTTTTCTTCGGTTTATGAGGAACAGGATTAGCAGTTGCCTTATGCAGCAACTCGTGAGTTAAACTGGGGCCGTTGTATGAGGTACCCATGAATAGTGTATGTGCCATACTCATCTGGCACCTTGCACTTAGCTATGTCGAACCAACCTTTTGTACCGAGGTGAGTTGCGCTAGCCTTGATGATCTCGCCAGTCTTTGGGTCTCTTAAATCGAGTCGTGTATATATATCTTGTAGTATGCGAGTGATGTGTGCGTTAGAGTAACTTACACCTTGCTTAAACTCTTGATTGAGCATTTGTAACAACTTGACCTCTTTCCTGACGTTAGACGCTGCTATAACCTCCGCTTGTACTTTCTTAACGTTGTACTTCATCGCTTCCATTGCCCTTTCATCTATAAGCTGAGCCGCTTGATAGGCTAGCGGGTTTGTTGACTTGATTTTATCTACTGCGGACGTTCCGAGGCTGTAAACTAAATTACCTGTTTGTTTGCTCTCGTTTACAATGGCAATGTAGTCCTCTCTCAGTTGTGTTGATTTTGATTTACGTTTCATGGATGATTTAGGTTCAAGTAGAAGGTCTGATTTAAAAACCTGTACATCATAGTACCCATTCTCCCACTCTTGTTTTATAAGTGTGATGTTGTTGTACATTTCGTGGCTATAGGCTTGATTTATCTGTTGGTCGATCTTCATCTTGTTTAGAGTAGCCACGTGAGTTTTGTACTGCAAGTCGGCATACTTGTCCAACCTGGTGTCAATATCAGGCTTTTTGTCGATAGCCTTGCAGTTGTCTATGTACCTTCCATGTTGTTCAAGTAAGTAAGCAGCCTCTACGTAATACTCCTCATTAAAGCTTTGATGCGATTTAGGTTGGTTGTTGTTGTTATGATGGTTAGTTATGTGTATGATCTGAGTTGGAGTGTTTCTAAGCCTACCTGCGGCTTGTTTAAGCTTCATGCTTATGGACACTTTGGTATGAGGGTTGTGTATATCGGTGACCAACACAATTGTTGCATCCTCGTCGAACATATCCCATCCCTCGAAGTATCGGCTTGTATAGAAGTTAACCTTCTTGAAGTTGTCCTTATCAGGCTGCTCAACATAGTGCTGTTGCAGGTCGCCCAACTTCTCCATGTTCTTCTTGTCCTTATCATTGGCACAGAAGATATTGAAGTCTGCTAAGCCCGCCCTTCTAGCAGCAAGTGCTATCTCAGTAACCGAATTCAAGAAGATGTGAAGTGTGCCTTTTTGATATGCACTCTCCATAATGATGTAATTGAGAGTCGCTTGTACGCTTTTGCAATCAACAAGAGTAATGGTACCTAATTTATCTGTAAACTCTATCTTATGGTAATCAAGGGTGTAAAACCGCTCATCACTAAAGAAGTATGGGGTAGCTGATATAATAGCCTTGTTCTGAAACTCCCAGAAGTAATCGAATGGCCTGAGAATGTCCTTTCGATAGTCCTCGCTGGCAAATGAGTGGCATTCATCGAGTAGGAGGAACCATTTACTGTACAGTCCCGCAAGCATACCTAACTGTTGCGCGGCAGTCATTATCTTCTTAATGCCCTCGGGGGTCGTCATTATCTTTTGCGCGGTTCGTCCAATCGAAAGCTGGTTCTTTACTTGCTCGAAGGTTACCTCTGCGTATACTATGAATAAGTCGGGGTGCGACTTAACCTTATCTTTAAGGATGCCCACCGTTGGCGCTACTATTATTGAGCACCGATTGAGGTTCCTTAGCTCTAAGGTTGTTCCTCCGATCCCGCATCTTCCTTTGTTGATAAATGCGTTGTTGGGTATCTCAGTAAATACTTTATCTAGGTAGTCAGTTGTACCTACAATGTAGGCCGTTTCAGTTTTGAACTGCATTAAGTCTTGTCTCAATTAGGTTAATCAAGGTTTATCTGTTTGAGGTGCGGGCGATTGCCTGCGAATGGCATCTGGGTAGAAATCGACAATTTTGGGGAACAGCTGGGCAATAAAAAAGACCAGTTGCAACCTGACCTTCCTTATTGATACCTATAATCGACTTCTGACTTGTAACATAAAGGTACGTAATATACCCGACATACCCAAATGTTTCTATAAGAAAATTGTCCGACTGTCAGTACAATCTCATATTCCCGGGAACAGCCGCAACCGGACCCTGAAGCCTTAGATTTCTTCCCGACCCCCTTGTATTTTTAAAAACAACTCTTACCTTTGTTCCCAGCGACAGCAGTGGTACCCAACCAACCCACGATCCTCTAAAGTCGCCAGGTCGATACTTCAAACGCATGTTTGAACCGAGGCCGAATAAATCAAACCTCAAAAATAGCCGTACGGCTATCTCCGTGCCGTTCTTTGACATAATGGTGTTACCCAGGCTATTACCTGTTCAATTAACGGGTGGCTTGGCTATAGGTAACTAACCGCCTGCCTGATGGCGAAGTGTGGGTTAATGGCGTACATAGCCACCAGTATTGGATATACTGGTAATCAAATCAAACTGACCCACTTATAACCTTTCATCCGTAGTGGGACTTAATTTTATTTCTTAATAAGAAATACAATGGATGAAAAATCAAAATATGGAGATGGCTTACAAGGTAAGCCCGATCCGAAGGCAGCAGCACCTAAACAAGCTGTATATTCCAATGTCAGTGGCCTTTCGCGCATAATGAAAGCACGCTATAACTCGTTGTTCCATAGGTACCGAGAGAGGACTTTGGAACTGCTTCCATTAATAAAATCCGGAGGCAAGAACTCTTATGATGAGTTTGTTGTCAAGTCAGATGCTGTGAATAAGAGTACCGGCACCCTCCGGAGTTATTATAGAAGCCTTACGGCTGCGTTCCAGATCAATAAAGCTTATGATACGGGACAAATAACAATGTTGGTATGTACATATAGATCACTTCATAAGCTTGATCCCTTTAACGGCAGAAATATAAACGCCAAATGCCGTAATGAACTTTACGGTTTGTTTGCCGTAAAGAAGGATATTAAAGAAGCTGTTGGTGGCAACTACAGTATATATACGCCGGTGTTTGCCATACTAGCCGAATGACCTATTCAGAGCTGAGCCCCACTCACAAGGTGGGGCTTTTTTTTATGGCCTCTGACATTTCTTCTAAGAACCTTGGGTATTGAAAGGCAACGGGGATCGAACCTGCGACCGAAACAGCGTGGCAGAAAGCGTGGCGAATAGCCCACTTATTTCTTACCAACACTCCTTTTCGATGTCGAACCGATTTCGTAGGTTTACTGCGTCATACGGTTGTTAACCGCTTTTGTGGGTCTCTTTACTAGTTTAAAAGGAAGCCGACAACGGGAATCGATGGGTACCATTACTCATTACGAATGAGTTGCTCTACCAACTGAGCTATATCGGCTTGAGGGCAATGCCCTTTTTTCTAAAAACGTGACAAACTTAACTAAAAGTTATGTACTCCGGGATTAAAATTTAAAGCGCCAATAATGACACAAAGGATTGAGCCGAATTAACAACGTCAAGCCTAACCGAGCCTTTTTGTTTTCTTACTGTTCTATACTTATCTTCACCAAATGAAACACCTAACCCTTCTTTTTTGCTTTGTGGGCTTGTTAGCTTATAGAGCATCTGCTCAAGTACCTGGTGGTAAAGACACTATTGTATATGGAAGCATACCAGATAACTATCCGGGCGGTTATGATGCCTATGACAAATACATAACCGGAAACGTACATTACCCAGCCATTGCTGCTTCCAATAATGTCCAGGGTAGCTCATACGTTCAGTTTGTGATTGAAATGGATGGAAGCTTAAGCAAAGTCAAAACTTGTAGAGGTATTGGCAGTGGCATGGATGAAGAGGCAGTTAGACTTGTCGAACAGTCGGGCAAATGGAAACCAAGTATGATAAATGGAAAATATGTAAGACCTAAATGCAGAGCCGCGGTGAACTTTTCTTTAACAGACATTACTGATGGAACGCCATATGATCCGCCTTTTCTATACCGGACTGACTATTAACGGAAGGCAGTGCGGACGCTTTAAACGGCCTGCCCGCTATCTTAAATTCCTATCCCTGAACCAAACTTCATCAGGTACAGCATTGAAATTTTCCATCAGACTTACCAGTTCAATAGCATCAACAGAGGTGAGCACCAGTTTGCGATTAGCTGGTTTTAAAAATTGCTGTTCAACCATCACATCCATCTGTTTTAATAAAAGGTCGTAAAATCCGTTAACATTCACCACACCAACGGGTTTGTTGTGCAAGCCCAATTGCAGCCAGGTCAGTACTTCAAAAAACTCTTCTAATGTGCCAAAGCCCCCCGGCAGCATGATAATGCCATCGCTAAGGTCATTCATTAACTGCTTACGATGATGCATATTTTCAACAATGTGCAATTCGGTAAGGCCTGTATGGCCAACTTCCTTATCCATTAAAAATTGCGGGATAACGCCGATAGCCTTGCCGCCTTTCTGCAGGACAGCTTCTGCCAGCAGCCCCATCACACCTACCTTGCCACCACCAAAAACAAGTGTAATGTTACGGCCAACCAATACCTCAGCTAATTGCTCAACCGCTTGCTTTAATACAGGGTCGCCATTGAAGTTAGAGCCGCAGAATACACAAATGGATTTCATTTTAGCTATTGAATTATTGATTTACTGAATTATTGATTTCATTGTCTGAACCGCGATTAAACTGATTTTTATGATTAAACTGATTTTAACTATTCACTTATTCAACCCAATCAACCAATCAACCAACTATTACCTCGTATAATTCGGTGCTTCTTTAGTAATCGTTATATCATGCGGATGGCTTTCGCGCATGCCTGCTGCGGTGATGCGTACGAATTTGGCTTCCTGCAATTGTTCAATAGTTGCTGCACCGCAATAATGCATGCCTGCCCGCAAACCACCGATGTACTGATAAATAACTTCCGCAAGGTTACCCTTGAAAGGTACTCGTCCAACTATACCTTCAGGAACCAGTTTGGTAACTACATCGGTCTCATCCTGGAAATAGCGGTCTTTGGAGCCTTTATCCATCGCTTCAACCGAACCCATGCCGCGATACGATTTAAATTTACGACCCTCATATATTATGGTTTCGCCCGGAGATTCTT
Source organism: Bacteroidota bacterium (assembly GCA_025355225.1). GTDB lineage: Bacteria > Bacteroidota > Bacteroidia > Sphingobacteriales > Sphingobacteriaceae > Mucilaginibacter. The sequence continues at coordinate 3,055 of JANYAB010000069.1, read as the reverse complement.
CCACACCCGCAAACAAAGAGCCGGCCATAATAGAACTTGCACCTGCTGCGATAGCTTTTACAATGTCGCCAGTTTGTTTAATCCCTCCATCGGCAATAACAGGGATGCCTCTGCCTTTTAATGCTACAGCACACTCGTAAACAGCAAATAATTGCGGAACGCCAACTCCGGCCACAATACGTGTGGTACAAATAGAACCTGGCCCTATGCCAACTTTCACCGCATCAGCACCCGCGTCGGCAAGCGCAATGGCAGCTTCGGCGGTAGCAATATTACCTGCGATCACCTGTACATCAGGAAACAAAGCCTTAACGTTTTTAACCATGTCAATCACCCCTTTTGAGTGGCCATGTGCTGTATCAACAGTTATAACATCAACACCGGCATGCACAAGCGCCTTAACACGATCAATATTTTCCGGCGATACGCCAACTGCTGCACCAACACGAAGGCGGCCATATTCATCCTTACATGCACTCGGGAAGTTCTTAAACTTCTGGATATCCTTAAAAGTGATCAGTCCGCATAAAACGCCATCTTTATCAACTACAGGGAGCTTTTCTATCTTATGGTTTTGCAATATTTCTTCTGCCTGGAAAAGCGTAGTGCCTTGCGGTGCAGTGACCAGGTTAAGGCTTGTCATTACGTCGCTTACCGGAATGTTCATTTCCTTTTGAAAACGCAGGTCGCGGTTAGTAATAATGCCTTTAAGTTTGCGATCGCCATTAATAATGGGTATGCCACCTATTTTGAATTCCCGCATTATTTTAACTGCATCGGCAACCGTTGATGCCTCATGAAGCGTCACCGGATCCTGTATCATGCCGCTTTCAGAACGTTTTACCTTGCGTACTTCATCGGCCTGGGCCTGTATACTCATGTTTTTATGCAGAATACCGAGGCCCCCGGCCTGCGCAATGGCAATAGCAAGGGCCGATTCGGTTACAGTATCCATGGCAGCAGAAAGAATGGGGATATTTAACCTGATCTTTTTGGTAAGGAAAGTGCTGGTATCCACGTCTCGTGGCAAAACTTCTGAATACGCCGGGAGTAGTAAAACGTCATCGTAAGTTAAACCTTCGGCGACAAATTTGGAGGGATCTAATTGCATGGCAAATAATTATTAAGACTTATTATTTGCCGGACAAAGATAGTTTTTTATTTCGGATTTCGGAATTGCGATTTCGGATTTTTCTATTTGCTTAGAATTTAAATCCAAAATTGCATTATCATGATAAACAGCTTCTAAATCCGAAATTGAAATTCCGAAATTCGAAATCAATACTTTCCCACTATTACTTTATAAAAATTATCCAAATCGAGGTATTTGTTGGCCAGCTGCAATAACTGTTCTGCGGTAATAGATTTTATTACTGCAGTATATTTATCGTAGTAATCGTAATCAAGGCCCGCGAAGTATATGTTTTTAAATTTGTCGGCATGTGAAAGTACATTTTCCAAACTGCCTAATAGCGAGCCCAACATAAAGTTGCGTACCAGAGACAATTCTTCCTCAGGTATAAGCTCAGTTTTAAGCAGGTTGATCTCCTTTTCAATTTCGGTAACGGCAGCTTTACAAACATCTGCCCCAACTTCGGATGCTACGAACCAGGCGCTTCCTTTGTTTAACGCGCTGATGCCCGAGCCAATGCCATAAGTATACCCTTTATCTTCGCGTATATTGGCCATCAATCTTGAACTGAAATAACCACCTAATACAGTGTTCAATACCTGTAAAGCAGGAAAATCAGCGTGGGTACGGGTTATCGAAGGTAAACCCATCCGTATAGCAGATTGTAGCGCATCCGGTTTTTCGACGAAATAAAAATGTTCTTTAGCAGGTAACAAAGGTGGCTGTGTTATATCCGCCCCGGATGTTAGGTTTAGCCAATCCTTCCCAAAAGCTTCGGTTAGCAGCTCTAATGTCCCGTCATCCACTTTGCCTGCAACCAAAATGGTGCAGTTTGACGGCTGGTACATTTGCTTAAAGTGTAACAGCATATCATCTCGGAACAGGGTTTTATAGTCCTCAAAATCAGCGGCCAGGCCATAGATGGTATTTCCGTATATGGCCTTATTAAATGCACGGCGGGCAACTACATCATTTTTTTGCAAACTTACCTGGAGTTTTTGCTGCTGGTTGCGAATAAACGTTTCCAACTCCTTTTCAGGGAAAATGGAATCTGTAATTATATCCTTTATTACCGGCAGGGTACTCTGCAAATGTTTGTTTAATGTGTATAACGTTATTTGCGAATTGTCATATCCATAATCCACCTGCAAAAAGGCTCCATAAAAATCTATTTGGTCGGCAATTTGCTCAGCAGATAATTTCGAGGTACCGTCAGTAAGCATGGTATTTACAGCTACATTCAGCAATGGCTTTGCCGGGTTGAAACGCAGGTTTGAAAATATCCACTCAATGCGTACCAGTTCCTGATCGCCCGAGTTAAAGGAAAATATATTACAGCCATTTTCCAGCGTGGTATGTTCGGGTTTAATCAACCCGATATGATCAATGTCCTTAAATTCCGGAGCTATTTTTCTTTGTAGTGTCATTGTGTGTTTGTTGATTGGGTTGATTAAGTTGAATTGGGTTGATTAGGTTAGAATAACTATTCTCCTCCCGATAGCTATCGGGATCAACTTATTCAACTGAATCAACCGCTTTCTCCGCCAAATAAATAAGTGTTGATGAGTTATCTTTCCTGAATATTGATTTGGCTTGCTCCTGTATTTGTTCGGTAGTTATTGCCAGGTATTTGCTTGTCTCCTTATTAAGGTCATCGGCATCGCCCAGCAATTCGAACTGGGCCAGGTTCATTGCCTTATCCAGTAGTGACATTTCTGAAAACACTATCGTCGATTCTGTTTTGTTTTTTACTTTGGTCAACTCGTCAGCAGGTAACTGGTATTTCTTCAATTGTTCCAGTTCTTCCCAAATAGCGGCCTCAGCGGCCTCAATTGTTACGTTTTCAAGAGGTTTACCCTCGATCAAAAACATGCCCTTGTCAAAACTACCCATGTTATAGGCGTGTATTTCGCTAAAAAGCTG
>JANYAB010000063.1 GCA_025355225.1 Bacteroidota bacterium | reverse complement strand
GTTTGTTTTTTAATGGCGTTCGTGAGATCGCTGCGCTAAGTTTTGGTTACTTTTGTCGCACAAAAGTGACTAAGCCCCGCGGCTATGAGCGGGACGATGATTATTTTCAGCAAAATCTATAGGTCATGGGAAGGAGGTATGATGAAGCAATCGCACGCTATACAGGCGAAAATGCAAAGCCCGCGATTGCCACGCTCCGCTCGCAATGACAATACCAACAAAGACCTAACCGTTTTATATAAACTATTAACAAATGAAAATAAGCAGATTGTTTATGGTGTGGATACTTGCAGGTGTATTTTTTGCAACGCCGTTTTTCTCACTTGGTCAGCAAACAACCCCGACCAGTAAAAGAACCGTAAAAATTGCCATGGTCCAGATGAATGTGGTGGGCAATGATGTAGATGCCAATCTGGCCACTGCAGAGAAGTTGGTAGCACAGGCAGCAGCCCGGGGCGCCCAGGTAGCAATCTTGCCGGAATGTATGGATATCGGCTGGACACATCCCGGCAGCCTTATTAATGCCTCCGCTATTCCCGGCGGGAGGGTATTTACCCGGTTGTCGCAAATAGCTGCCAGGTATAAGATTTATGTTTGCTCCGGCATGACCGAAAGGGACGGAAACAAGGTTTATAACGCCGCGGTTTTAATCAATGACTCGGGCCGCCTTGTACTAAAACACCGGAAGATTAGCGAACTGGATATCGGGAAGGTTTATTATTCGACAGGGGACAGGCTAAATGTAGCGGATACAAAATTGGGTAGGATAGGCGTAATGATCTGCGCTGATGCCGCAACGGGCGACCATTCAATAACTACTGCATTAGCCAGAATGGGGCCGGATATTATACTGTCGCCTTGCGCCTGGGCCGTGCCGCCGGGCTATGATAATGAAAAAGAACATTATGGCGGTACATGGAAGGATGCTTACATACCTGTTGCACAAAGATTCGGAATTTATATTATTGGCGTAAGCAATGTAGGGAAGATGACCGGCGGCCCCTGGAAAAACTGGGATTGCATTGGCGCTTCAATGGCGGTCGACAATAAAGGAAAAGTAATGCTGCAATGCCCTTTCGGCGTAAACGCCGAAACGATAGCCTACGTAGATTGTGTGTATTGATGAGTCCGTGCTAATACTGTCACCCGACAAGTACCGTAATATTTTCAAACACCTATTTATTTTTCCGCCCTTGTTGGTATTGTCGCCATAGGTGTTCGGAAGAAATCAAAAAGCGGTGGGCATGTGCGATTCCCGCCCCTGGGCGGGTGCAGGGTGGGGTTAATGAACATGCTTTGCAAGGCGTTGAAACCCCTCCCTGCCACTTCGCAGCCAACCACACCCCTCCCCGAGGAGGGAATTATATTCGTTGTGATTTCTTCCGAACACCTGTAGTGACAACACCACACCTGTTCGGAAGAAGTTTTAAAAGCAGGGGATATGTGCGATTCCCGCCTTGTCCAAAGAACTCCTTCGGAGGGGCGGGCGTAGGGTGGGGTTAATGAACATGCTTTGCAAAGCATGTTAACCCCTCCCTGCCACTTCGCAGGCATCCGCACCCCTCCCCGATGAGGGAACTATATCCGTTATGATATCTTCCGAACACTTATGCTGACAACACCAGCAAAGGCAAACTGTAATAACGGAGAACATAAATAATTAGCCAATAAAAAAGCCTCCCGATTTACCGGAAGGCTTCTCTATGAGCAGGAAAGGCTAATTAAACTTTGCCCAATTCCTGAACCAGGTCAATCAGTTTATTTGAATAACCCCATTCGTTATCATACCAGGCTACTACTTTTACAAAGCGGTCATTCAGCGCGATGCCAGCTTTGGCGTCAAATATGGAAGTGCGTGCATCACCTTTAAAATCCTGTGATACCACTTCATCTTCGGTATAGCCCAAAATACCTTTCAATTCACCTTCTGAAGCATCTTTCATTGCTTTTTTGATGGTTTCGTATGAAGCTGGTTTGGCTAAACGAACGGTTAAGTCAACAACAGAAACGTCGGCAACCGGAACACGGAAAGACATGCCGGTTAGTTTTCCCTTTAATTCGGGGATAACCAAAGTAACTGCTTTTGCAGCGCCTGTAGATGAAGGGATAATATTCTGGTAAGCGCCACGCCCGCCTCTCCAGTCTTTATGGGATGGGCCGTCAACCGTTTTTTGTGTTGCGGTAACAGCATGTACAGTGCTCATCAAACCTTCTTCAATACCAAAGTTATCATTTAATACTTTAGCAATTGGCGCCAGGCAGTTGGTTGTACATGATGCGTTGGATACGATAGTATGCGCAGCAGTTAAGCTCTTATGATTCACACCCATAACAAAAGTAGCGGTGTCGTCTTTTGCAGGAGCGCTCATTACTACTTTTTTAGCGCCTGCATCGATATGTTTTTGCGCAGTTTCCTGTGTAAGGAACAAGCCGGTGGATTCGATTATGATTTCTGCGCCAACTTCATTCCATTTTAGGTTAGCAGGATCTTTTTCGGCAGTTACGCGAATAGTTTTACCGTTTACAACCAAATGTCCGCCTTCAACAGCAATGGTGCCATTAAACGGGCCGTGAGTAGAATCGTATTTCAACATGTAAGCCATATAGTCAGGCTCAACAAGATCGTTAATACCAACAATTTCTACGTCAGGCCTTTCAATTGCAGCTCTGAAAGCCAGGCGTCCAATACGGCCAAAACCGTTAATTCCTATTTTCATGATTTTTAATTTTTATTTGAATAGTACGTTAATAAGTTATTTATGGGTTCTTTAATGATGTTTGCGATGGTCAGTTCTGTACCGGCGGTGGCCTCATACAAATAGTCTTGAAAGTTAGCAGCAACCGAGCCGGCAAAATGCACAGAAGCTCCGGGATGCTGATGGTATAAAGGTAACAAATAAGTATTTATTAGCCTATTAAAACCGTTTATTATGACGCTTTTAAGATAATTATCTTCTCTGTTCTCCGTATAAAACTCAACAAATGAACTTAAAAATACAGCTGGTTGTTTTTGCCGGTAAACTTTCTCTAATAACGTTTTGCGGTCGAAATCATAGCGGTGTTCGAATTTTTTCCGGATATTTTCTGGCAGTGTTTCGCTCATAAAACCTTTTACCAATTGTCTGCCGAGCCAGTTGCCAGAACCTTCATCGGCCAGGATATAACCCAGGCCATAGTTATTTGGCTTCACTTTTCTGCCGTCGTACCATGCCGCGTTTGAGCCGCTTCCGCAAATGCAAATTATACCCGGTTTGTTTTTACAGCAAGCTATAGCAGCAGCATCGATATCATGGTCGACCGTTATTTTGCCAAATTTGAAAAAAGTTGTGAACGCATTATACACAATACTTTTAAGTTCGTCGGAAAAAGAACCGGCTCCAAAAAAATAAATACGTTTTATTTCCTCGGCATGATGGATAAGGTTGATATTCTTATTGAGCAGTTGAACAATGTGTTTTTCATCATTAAAATAGGGGTTGATGCCTGCAGTTTTAAAGGAAGCTATTGTTCTTCCCCGGTCTGCAAGGCGCCAATCGGCATAATTTGATCCGCTGTATACAACTGCAATCATCTATTTAGATAGATAGTATTTCGGCCATCTGCATCAAATCCTCTTCCAGTTTAAATTCGTGTTGATTAAGTGCCTCTTCAAGACTTGTTATTTTAATATAGTTAGCTTCCAGGCCAACCATTTTTTGCGTTTCGCCGCGAAGAAGGGCGTTTACCGCCGCATAACCCAGGCGACTACCCAAAACCCTGTCGAATGCGGAAGGACTGCCGCCGCGTTGCAAGTGGCCCAATATGGTAACTTTAATATCGTAAAACTTCACCTCTTTTTGAACTATCCTTGCTATATCATAAGCACCGCCATGTTTATCGCCTTCGGCAACAATAACTATGCTCGATGATTTTTTATTATGCTGACCAGCCTTCAGATTTTCAATAAGGTCGTCGATGGCCGTAGTTTTTTCGGGTAATAAAATGGCTTCAGCCCCGCAAGAGATCCCTGCACGCAAAGCAATAGCTCCCGAGTCGCGCCCCATCACTTCTATAAAGAATAGGCGGTCGTGCGCATCAGCGGTATCCCGTATCTTGTCAATGGCCTCGATAACGGTATTGGTTGCAGTATCAAATCCCAGCGTATAGGTAGATCCATAAAGATCATTATCAATAGTACCGGGGACACCCATAACAGCGATATCCGGGTATTTCTTTGAGAAACGTAAAGCACCTGTGAAGGTACCGTCGCCGCCAATTACTACCAACGCGTCTATTTCCTGTTCTTTTAAATTCCTGTATGCTGTTTCCATACCCTCATCGGTACGGAAAGGCAAACAGCGGGCTGTTTTTAAAATTGTTCCACCGAGGTTTAATATATTACTTACCGAACGGGGGTTCATTTCGAACATGTCGTTTTCGATAAGTCCCTGGTAGCCTTTACGTATACCTACTACTTTTAGTCCATTATATATTCCGGTCCGCACTATCGCCCTGATACAAGGATTCATTCCCGGAGCGTCTCCGCCTGATGTTAATACGGCAAGTTTTGAAATTTTATGCATCTTTAGCAACAATATTTTTCGGTACGAAGATACTGTGTGTATATTACACCATTGAATTTTATTTTATTTTTTTTACATTAGAGAATTAATCTGTATATCCTCAAATTATAAACCTTAATACTTAATAGCTTGGACGTAAAGTTACCTACATTTAATTCAGTATTCTCAATCGACTGCGTGATATTTGGTTTCGAGGCTGGAGAACTTAAAATATTGCTAATCGAGCGCAATGAAGAGCCTTTTAAAGACTGGCTTGCCTTACCCGGTTACATAGTGGAACAGGATGAAAGTATCGATGATGCTGCCGAGCGTATTTTGTACGAACTTACGGGTTTGCGCGATTTGCATATGCAGCAATTCCATACTTTTGGCGAAGTAAACCGGCACCCGCAGGGTAGGGTGATCACGGTTGCTTACTATGCCCTGATCCGCATCAACGGACAAAAGGAGCTAAGGCCGGTAACACAATACGCCCGTAAAGCATTTTGGCACCCGGTAAATGAATTGCCAAAACTGGCATTCGACCATAGTGAAATTTTTAAAACCGGTTTTAATAAAATACGCCGCAGGCTAAATTACCAGCCTATAGCCTTTGAATTGCTGCCCGAGAAATTCACACTCACTCAATTGCAATTGCTTTATGAGGCTGTGTTAGCCAAAAAACTGGACAAAAGAAACTTCAGGAAAAAAATGCTTAGCTACGGGTTTTTGAAAGAGCTTGACGAAAAGCAAAAAGGCGTATCCTATCGCGCAGCGAAATTGTATAAGTTCGACCGGCGCAAATACGCCAAGATATTCCAGAACGAACTTAATCTGGAAAATAAAGCCAGGGTGGTTTAGATTAAGTCAATAGTTCTGAGTCGAAAGTCTCAAGTCGTTAGGAAAAAAGCAAGACGCTTCCTAAAGACTTGAGACTTTCGACTTAAGACTGTTAACTACAACTGGCTCGGGGCCAGATCCAAATGGTATTTTACAAGATTATCTATCGGCGAACGGATAATATTGCCTACCACCATTCCATTTTCGGTTACAATCTCTTCCAGCACATTTCTGAAGTTATAACCGACTGAACCAATGCAGTTGAAGGTGTATTTTTGATAATTGGGATAATGAACTACCAGGTTGCGAAAGAAATCTTCGAACGATGTACGCACCAGGTTCCTTGAATACTCGATGTGCACATTGTTATCGTAAACAAATTTACTGAAGCTGGCACAGAAGCGATTAGCCCGTGGCTGCGTATAAACCTGTTCGTTTATATCATCAGGTGTAAGTTTAAATGTTTCCCAGAACAATTTCCTAACAGGTTCAGGCATATAACCCCTTAAATAATCGATAAGCAGTTTTTTGCCGATATAGCATCCGCTGCCTTCATCACCTAAAATATAGGCCCCTGAATCGATATTGTGCACAACGTCTCTGCCGTTATAGATACAAGTGTTTGTTCCGGTGCCTAATATAGCAGCAAAACCCTCGCTCGTACCCAATAAAGCCCTGGCGGCGGCCAACAGATCATGACCGACATAAACTTTTGACTTGGTGAAAACCGCTTTCATTGCTTCAGCAACTATTTGACGCATTTCCTCAGTCGAACAACCTGCGCCGTAGTAATTTACCTCGGTTATTTTGTTCTTCTCCAGGTCGCTTGGCAGGTTTTCCATCAGCGATTGGACAATGTAAGCTGTGCTTGAAAAATAGGGGTTGTAACCCTCTGTGTTGAAGTACACTTTTTTACCTTCTTCGGTAACTAAACACCAATTGGTCTTAGTGGAGCCACCGTCAGCAATTATGATCATAAATTAAGTTTATATAAAAAATTGTTTAAAAGTATGATTTACTTATTGTAAATAAAACACTTTGCCTTTTTAAAATGTAAAAAACTAATGTGAAGCTAAATATAATTCAATTTTCATTAAAAAGGAAAGTCTTTTAATAAGTATTTAGTGCTTTTGGCAATTCGAAAATTTTTATTTTTAGGTATTAATTTGTTGAAGATGATGAAAATCTCTTTGATTGTTGCAACATGCTTATTTCTTATAACCATAGCTTGTAAAAACAGTTTAATTTTTCAGCAGATTTTTGCATATTTGCACCGCGAAAAATCGCATGGTCCCATAGCTCAGCTGGATAGAGCAACAGATTTCTAATCTGTAGGTCATAGGTTCGAATCCTATTGGGATCACATAAAAAAAGCTATTTCTTTAACAAGAAATGGCTTTTTTTATACATACAGGGGTTTTTTTGGACCTCCTATAATCTTGAAACGACAATCGTTGTATCGTTAAAATTTACATGGTTTTTTGCCGTCCCGCTCTGGTGCCTTAGGCGGGAAGAGGTGGTTTGCGCCACACTACTCGGTCCGCAGCAACTTAACGGGATTGGCCCTTGAAG
>JANYAB010000058.1 GCA_025355225.1 Bacteroidota bacterium | reverse complement strand
TACATGAATTGGGATAGTGTAAAGTTAAATGGCACCATACCTATGATCAGCAGCTTCAAATCAGTAACCAATAAATTGGGTAAGCCGGATAGCATAAAGCCCGGCGATGAAACAAATGGATCATTTTATCCAGGGAAATTCAAATTTTGCTATTACAAGAACGTCCTGTTCGAAAAATATAATGATACATTGGTTTTCAGAAGTATTGAGTTTAAGAAGTCGTCGGATTTTTATTTAATTAATGATAAATATAAATTTTATAAAACATCAACAGCCAATGATTTTAAAAGACTATTTCCCAGTTCTTATGAAAATAACGAGCTCTCAGGTACAAGTATGGATAAATATCAGTGGATTAGTTTAGCTGCATTTACTAAGCAATCGGATAATGAATGGTACTTTTTATTTGACAGAAATAGCGGAAAAATACTGAGCATAGAACATTACGTCGCACAAAAAGAAAAATAATCCTTGCCCCACCTCCTCTTCATCTGCAGTAAAAACCAATGGCGAAGTCCCACGGCAGAATTATTGTTTAAAGACCACCCCATTCATACAGCACGTTCAGCCGGCACAAGTGGCATGGCCCGCATCCTGATCAACCAAAAAATGATCAATTGGGCTGATTTTATATTTTTGATGGAACGGAAGCACCTGGACATCGTTAAACAGCGTTTCCTGTTGACAACTCAAACGCTCGCTGTACTTGATATTGAAGATAATTACCTGTTCGGAGATCCCGAATTGATTGAAATATTGAAAGTTAGTTTAACTGAATATCTGTAACTAACGCTTTTCAGCATGAAAATTATAGAATTCACCCCTCTTTAAAATAAATTATTTGTGTCTTGGCAACACAATTATTGAAAAAAGAATTTTTTTATACATATTTGCAGTATCTAAATAGTAGCATCTATGCTATTATGTGATAAGGTTTAGGTAAAGCCCCCAATCAGCGAGTGAAAGGGGGCTTTTTATTGGGCACTCCGTACTGAATATTTACCTATTTGATGATTGGGGTTTTACAGGAGTTTCTTATAAATATTCTATAACAGAACCCTGTTCTTTTCCTGCCATATACACAAACGCTTCGGCAGCTTTCACACCCAATTCGCGCCCTCTGAAATCCTCCATCGCGGAATGACCGCAACTATAAATTCCAGGAGGATCCTGACTTACGTGACAATAAACAGAGCTTCTTTTTTGTTCCTGCGTTTCAGTAATATCCACGTGATCGGTCGGGCGGAAACCCATCGTTTGCTCGCCGGTGCATACTTCAAAAAAATAAAGCGGAAATTTTTGTTTAGATCGCACCCACGTTTGAATCATCAACAAGCTGGCAACCTGGTGATCTTTATGGGAGTCGATGGGCCAATGGGTAAAAACCAGATCCGCTTTTTCTTCAGCAACCATCTTTTGAACTTTAGACAGCCACTCGTTATTCATAATAGTATCACCATCAATTTGCCCGGCAAAAGCTGGCTTTGCTTTTAGAACGGCGCAGGCGTTTATGGCTTCCTGTTTCCGTATAACCGCGGCTTCATCCTGCGTTTTACCCGGAATACCCGCTTCGCCGGTAGTAAGATAAATAATAGTGACCTCATGCCCGCTATTGGACAGCCTGGCTAAGGTTCCCCCACAGCCACTTTCCGGATCGTCGGGATGTCCTCCAAAGCAAAGTATCTTCTTCTTTTTGAAAGGTATAGAGGGATTGGCATTTAAGAGGCCCGGAAGTGTGAGTAAGCCAAGGCTTGCGGCCGTGGTTTTGACAAAGTTGCGGCGTGTATTTAAATGATTTTTCATCCGATAAATTATTTTAGCTGAAAATAAGGATTTTCAAGGAATGATAAGAAGGTTGGCGATTGGCGTTTGTAAGTCAGACTTAAAAACATTGGCCTTCAACCTGGCGCTAACGATTTAAGACTAATTTTCGATTATATTTAATCCTTTAAACCCGCTCCAAATGACCTTTATGAAACACATTTTTTTAATTGGACTTCTTTGCCCGTTTTTTGGCTTTAGTCAGAAGCCAAACTCACCTAAGGTTTATGATATTTGTATTTACGGAGCTACGTCGGGTGGTGTAATAGCTGCCTATACTGCAGCAGCACAAGGAAAAAGTGTAGTTTTAATCGCTACAAGTAATCATGTCGGGGGGTTATCATCAGGCGGGCTCGGCTACACAGATATTGGTAACAAGTATGTTGTTACGGGGCTTGCTTTAGATTTTTACCGCAAAGTAGGGCAACATTATGGAAAATTGGAACAATGGATTTTTGAACCTCATGTTGCTCAAAATATTTTTCGGGGCTATTTAAAAAATAAACTCATTAAAGTTATTTACGACCACGCCCTGGTTGCGGTAAAAAAGAGTGGCACCACTATTACCCAAATTACGCTGCACAATTCGTCTGGCGCCAATACCGGGTTAATAGCTCTTAGCGCTAAGGTTTTTATAGACTGTACGTACGAGGGCGACCTGATGGCTAAAGCAAAGGTAACCTACGTTATCGGCCGCGAAGACAACCGTGTTTATGGAGAAACTTACAACGGCGTTGAACTAAGGGACAAACATCAGTTTGAGGATGGCATTGATCCCTATAAAATTGCTGGCGATCCCAAAAGCGGTTTATTGTGGGGGATCAGTACCAATATTTTAAATCCGAATGGTACAGGTGACCATAAAGTACAGACTTATAACGTGCGGGTGTGCCTAACTAACGATCCAGCTAACATGATTCCTATTACTGCCCCCGAGAATTACGATTCTACTAAATATGAACTTTACCTGCGGATGATCCGGCATAAAACGCCTACCGAATTGCCTTTAATTGTTAGTTTGATGCCCAACCATAAAACCGATATTAATAATAATGGGCCATTTTCAACTGATATGATCGGCATGAACTATGATTATCCTGAGGGGGATGAGGCGTCACGCAAACAGCTTATCGAGTTGCATAAAACCTATACCCAGGGATTTTTTTTCTTTTTAGGGCATGACGGGCGTGTTCCTCAAAATATACGCAAACTAATGCTGCAATGGGGCTATCCTAAGGATGAATACGTCGATAACAATCACTGGACACCGCAGCTATATGTGCGCGAGGCCAGACGAATGATAGGGGCTTACATAATGACGCAGGCCAATTGCCAGGGTAAAACTACTGTTGACGACGGCATTGCCATGGCTGCTTATACCATGGACTCCCATAATGCAGAGCGCATTGCAGTAAATGGCATGGTTAAAAACGAAGGAGATGTTCAGGTTGGCGGTTTTGGCCCGTATCCGGTTTCATATCGGGCAATTACCCCTTTAAAAACCGAATGTACTAACGTGTTGGTCCCGGTCTGCCTATCAGCCAGCCACATAGCCTATGGTTCCATCCGCATGGAACCGGTTTTTATGGTATTAAGTCAAAGCGCTGCCCAAGCCGCTATTTATGCCATTGACCATAAAACAACTGTTCAGGAGGTAAATGTAAAGGCTGTTAAAAGGAAATTGCTGATTAATCCATTAGCTAATGGAAGCACCCCCAATATTATCATTGACGACAATGATAGCGCCTATGTTACCAAACAGGGGAAATGGTTCAGGAGCAGCATTGGCTATGGGCCAACATCGCTAATAAGCGATACAACCGACGAGCATCAAAAAACCATAAAATACACACCATTGATCACTAAAAAAGGAGTTTATAAAATTTACGCCTATTTTTCTGCAGGCACCAAGGCACTAACACGGTTTAGTGTTTTTAACGGCAGCCTCAATAAAGTGATCGATATAAAACCGGCAGATATAATAATTGAGGGGCAAACCAGCGGCGAATGGGTGCCTTTGGGTAAGTACTTTCTGCCAGCGGGTAAAATGGCCTGGTTAAAACTTTCCACTGTTCATCCAGTAGACCAAATTAAAGCTGATGTCATTTTATTTGTTCCTGAACGTTAGATCGCTTCGCTTTGGGTCATGGAGATAGCTTGAACGAATATGACACAAAATGATCATGATGAGCCAATGAAACAGGAATAGCTGTTTCTTCAGTTCCGTTTATTAATAGGACCGGGTAGCCATAAGGACTTTTGTCAACGCTTAGTTCAACCCCGGGGAATAGAATCATCAGCCTCTTAATCAAAAGCATTCTTACATCCTTAGATTGATACTCAGGATCAGATGAAGTTATCAACTGAATACCCCAGTTGATGTTTTCAAAATCGTCTTCCTGATTTACTGCTGAGAATATAAACTCGCTGGAGATTACAGACCGTGAATATAGTGTATGAGCCCCAAATGCGACTTCCGTTTTATAAACCGTTTCATCATTAAAGCCCCGGCCCTCCGTTTTGTTCCCCTCAAATTCCATTACCAGGTTCTGGGTAGGAATCCTCAATTGCGTAATGCAGATTTTAGATGGCGAGAAAACCAGGTCGGGTTTAATTCTTTGCAGATATTTGAAAACAGATTCCTTAACAGACCATAAAAGCCAAACAAAGTTTTCGAATGATATTCCGTTGGATAGCTGTTGGTTGTAAATATTTTCTTCGGCTTTAGAAATAAATTTTGAATAAAAATTAAATTGCTTTGAGCGTGTAATATTTATAGCCCTTAATGCTACAATATCGTTGCCGATACTGGTCATTATTTTTGGCTGAGTTTTTCTGTGATCACATCCAGGCAAGTGCCCACATTGATCATCTTATCGGCTGAGTCGTAGTCAATTTCTATATCATAAGTAGCTTCTGCATCGATAATAATATCAACCAAATTGGCCGAATTGATCTTTAGATCTCTTATCAAATCCGTCTGATCATCTATGCTGCTCAGCATATCTTTATTGGTAGTATAAGGCGCTATCACCTTTTTAAGCTCATTTAGAGTCTCTTCTCTGCTCATTAGTTGTTAAATTTTGAAAATATCACACAGGAATTAACGTCGCCAAAACCAAAATTTGCTTTGGCCACAATATTAATTTCCTTTTTTATTAAAGTCAGTGGTAAGCATTCTACGTCTACCATATTTATTATTTCAGGGTTTGGATCCTCTAAATTAATATTTGGATGCACAAACTGATGTACAATTTGCAAAATTGATGCCACGGATTCAATCGATCCTGCTGCGCTAAGGCAATGACCGATCATTGATTTCAATGAATTGGTCAACGGGAAATTTTTTCCCCTTCTGCCCAGTGCCTGGCTCCAATTTTGAATTTCATGCCTATCTGCTACTGTAGCCGTTAAGTGACCGCTTACCAAGTCAATCGACTGCGGGTGAATACCGGAGTTGCTGATCGCTTCTTCAATACACCTTGTAACACCCAGTGAATTGGCCGCTGTCATGGAGCCACCTCCCCGCTGCCCGCCTGAATTAGTTGAGCCACCTAATACTTCCGCATATATAGTGGCATTTCGCTGAAGGGCGAAATCAAGATCTTCTAAAATTAACGCCCCTGCACCCGAACCGGGGACAAATCCACCAGCCGACAGGCTCATCGGCCTCGACGCTTGTACAGGACGGTCGTTAAATTTACGCGATAACACGCGCATGGAGTCAAATGTACCAAAAACATAAGGGTCCACATGTTCACTGCTTCCAACCACCATTCGTTTCGCATAGCCGTGTTTAATGTACTCATAGCCCATTAAAATAGCTTGTGTGCCTGTAGCACATGCCGATGAATTGGTAATTACTTTATTGCCAAGCCCCAAACGGCCGGATATATATGATGTTACGCCACTATTCATGGTTTGTTCCACCACACGCGAACCTAATTTTTTAGCCTCTTTATTATCAACACGACTAATTACGATTTTCATAGCCTCACTATCGGGTGTACTGTTGCCAAAAACACAACCAGTTTCCCAGCGTGGCTCGTCGGTATCAAAAGGAAGGCCTGAATCAATCCAGGCATCCAGCGCAGCCGTGATCCCATAACCAATATTAGTTCCCTTTAATCCATGAAAGGTGACATCCGATATATATTTTTTCAACCCATCCCATTCAAATTCCGGCAGGCCTGCTACCTGGCAACTCATTTTAAGCTCTTCAAACAACGGAACGAATTTTATTCCTGATATTCCGTTTTGGATCGCATTTAAAAAAGCAGGTATCCCCACACCGTTGGGAGATACAACCCCCAAACCAGTAACTACAATACGTCTATTCATTATTCAGATCTACTTTTTTCATAATGCCCGAAAACATTCCTTTTGCAATTAATTCCGAGGATTCATCCATCATTTCAACATAACATTTCAGTTTCCCAAAACGAAAATATTGTTTTTTTGAAATAACCGTTACTTTTTGACCGGGTAAAACCATTTTATGAAAAGCAACTTCAGTTGATGTTAACAAGGGGAGCATCACGTCATCCGGTTCAAAACTAAATCCGTTCTCCTTAATTATCAAAAATATACCTAAAACGACCAGACCTATCTGAGCCATAATTTCGGTAATAATTACGCCCGGCGTAACAGGGTTGCCCACAAAATGGTCTTCATAAAAAAAAGCATCTTCTCTTAAAGTATATTCGCCGGTTACTCCATCTTTATTCAGCTCTGAAATATTATCCACAAAGAGGAAAGAGGATTTATACGGTAAATGTTTTAATATATCGTTGTACATAGAAAATTAATGTGCGAATTTCGGATGTGCAGATGTGTAAATTCCAGATGTGCAGATGTGCAGATGTGCGAATTTCAAATGTTTAGATGTGAAAAACATAAGCAAAAAACTTAAATAATAAATAAAATCATCTGCACATTTAAAATCTGCACATCTGCACATTCTCATCGGCAATGCTCTCCTCCATCAACATGAATTATTGAACCATTTATCCAAAAAGCTTCGTCAGTACACAGCAAATAAATAACGTTGGCCACATCTTCCGTTTGGGTCATTCTACCCATTGGGTTCCGTGTTTTGGCTATCTCCAATAGTTTTTCAGCGCCAGGTATCATTCTTAATGATGCTGTTTCTGTAATGCCCGCCTGTATCAGGTTTGTCTTTAAGCCGGATGAACTAAATTCAACCGCCATATATTTCGCTAAGCTTTCCAGTGATGCTTTGGCAATGGAAACAGCCGCATAACCCTCCCAGTATTTGTGGGCGCCTTCGCTGGTCAGGCCGATAACCCGGGCGTCCCGGTGAAAAAGCCCTGCATCCAGAAGCGTTCTTGTCCAATCAAGCAAACTGTTCGACATCGCATAAGTAGTAAACTGCATATCTTCGGCAGAGAGAACACTATAAGTTTCCTTGCCGGAACTTACCAATGGCTTTAAATTGCCCCTGGCAATAGAATGCAACAAAAGCTTAACCTTATGCTTTGAAACACCCGCATCAGCCGTAAATTGCTGTATAAATGAATCCCGACCCTGCTGACTAAGCGCATTTAGATTGTAAGGAAGTATTTCGACTTCGTTTTCTGTGGCAATTTGTAATATCTTTTTACGCGTTGCTTTTTCCGCGACGGAGGTTTCCCTATAAAGAACGGCAATATTCATTCCATGCCTGGCCAACTTTTCGGTCGTAGCTAAACCAAAGCCGCTCGACCCCCCCAAAATAACAGCCCATAAGCCAGAAAATGGCGTGTTCTTATTCACTGAACTATTTTTTAAACTTTTATAACGTTAGCTTGTCTTAGTAGTGGTATTATTTTAGGCAGTTATATACCTGCCAAAAAATCGCAGCCTCAAAGTAAGCAAAAGTAAATTAGTTTTAAAGTATTGTACCAGATAATATAACAACAATCGCATGGTTTGTTGCTCAAAACTGATATAAGCCATTGTAGGTTTTACGCATTTTACAGCTCTTGTATCGGCATTTATTATTTATTATGTTTGATACAAATAGAATATTTATGAGATTGATAACTGTTATTATATTAGGTTTTTTATTGACTGGCGGTTTGGCGAAAGGGGGAAACGCACCACAAAAATTTGATAAAGCCTCTTTTTACAACATAATGAAATCTGATGAAATTGATGCTGTGGAGAGCGAAATAGAGGCAGTAAAAGAGGCACCCGCGAATGAAAAAGAGGGCTACGAAGGTGCTTTGCTTATGAAAAAAGCCGGACTACTTAAAAAACCCAAAGACAGGCTTAAGTTCTTCAAGGCGGGGCGTATAAAACTGGAAACTGCATTATTGGCAAATGAAGAAAACGTTGAATTTCATTTTCTTCGTTTAGCTATCCAAGAGCATGCCCCGAAAATTGTAAAATATCATAGTAATATTCAAGAGGATAAATTGTTGGTACTGAAGAATTTTAAAAACCTGGCGCCGGCCGTTAAGCATGCTATTTTGGATTACTGTAAAAATTCGAAAGTGTTGCACAAAGAAGATTTAACTTTGCCGGAGAATGGATAAAAAGGTTTTAGCTGTTTATTATACGCAGTCGGGGCAATTGGGCGAAATCATAGATTCATTTGCCGCCCCCCTTATTAATGCTGGGGCGAGTGTAGAGAAGGTACTGATCAAACCCATGGCCGATTATGCTTTCCCGTGGACAGGCGGACGTTTTTTTTCCGTTATGCCTGATTGCGTTCTGGGCGTACCGGCGGTATTGCAGCCTTTGGTTTTTAAAGAGAAATCATACGATCTGATCATTTTGGGCTATCAGCCCTGGTTTTTATCACCGAGCATCCCTTCCAATTCCCTGTTGAATGACCCAAGTTTTAAAGCGGTTTCAAGAGATACATCTGTTATCACTATAAGCGCGGGCAGGAATATGTGGCTGAATGCCTATGACAGGATAAGGAGATCATTAAAAGATACAGGAGCAAAACTGGTTGGTAATATTGCATTGGTTGATAAGCACCCCAACCCCGTAAGTTTTATCACTATTTTTTATTGGATGCTTACCGGAAAAAGGGACAGGTATTTGAATATTTTTCCAAAACCAGGCGTTGCAGATGCAGATATCAAGAACACCAAAATATTCGGTGAAATTGTTGCTGTACATTTAGCTACGGATACATGGACCGGTTTACAAGATGAATTATTAGAACAAAAAGCAGTGGTTGTTAAATATCCGCTGATGTTTATAGAGGGAAAAGCAAAGATCATATTTGCCGTATGGGCAAAATTTATTTCAAAAAGGAAGAATAAAGCGCCCTGGCTTTCAGCATTTAAGTATTACCTTTTTGTTGCCTTATTCCTTGGAGCCCCTGTTCTTCTTACATTAGATGCCATATTTATAAAACCATTTTCATCCAAAAGAATAAAAGCCAAAAAACAAAATTATTTACAAGTAACTTAACACTATGTCTCTCTGCCAGGTTTATATAAATTCTACTTCTGCCTTTTTCCCAAATGATCCTGTTTCAAATGATGAAATGGAATCATACCTGGGTTATATTGATAATCGGCCCTCAAAATCAAAAAAGATCGTATTACGGAATAATGGCATCATCAATCGCTACTATGCTTTGGATAAAAACGGAAAATCTACGCACACTAATGCGCAGATGACTGCTTTAGCTGTAAAGGAACTGTTTAAGGATAATCCGGATAAAATAAAGAAGATCGAACTGCTTTCATGCGGAACATCGTCACCAGACCAGGTAATGCCGAGCCACGGCGTAATGGCACATGGCTGGCTTCCTGAGGCCGAAGCTATTGAAGTGGTTTCTCCTTCGGGCGTATGCTGCGCGGGCATGCACGCCTTAAAGTATGCCTATCTTGCCATTAAGGCCGGTGAAGTGAAACTGGCCGTTGCCACCGGTTCGGAAAGGTTTTCGGGATTGTTGGTTTCGGATGTTTTTGAGGAAGAGGCACAGAAGTTAAAAGAAATGGAAGAGAATCCTTTCATCGCTTTTCAAAAAGATTTTTTGAGATGGATGTTATCTGATGGGGCATCCGCTTTTTTGATGTCTGATCAGCCAAACAAAAACGGGCTTAGCCTTCGTGTCGACTGGATAGAGGGCGCTTCCTATGCCAATGAGATGGAAACCTGCATGTACATGGGAGGTGAGAAGCTTGAGGATGGAACACTAAAGGGTTTTATGGATTATACACCTGAGGAGATCATGAATAAATCCATTTTTAGTATAAAGCAGGATATTACCCTGTTAAGCAATAATATTGTGCACCTGGGCGGCAAAAAAATAAAGGAGATATTTGATAAAAAAGGCCTTACAAATACTGATATAGATTATTTCCTGCCGCATATATCGAGTGATTTTTTCAAAAGTAAAATTTACGACCTGGTTGAATATTATGGTGGGGGCATTCCTTACGAAAAATGGTTTATCAATCTTTATACCGTTGGCAACGTCGGTGCAGCTTCAGTTTACCTGATGATAAACGAACTTTTCAATAGCGGGCGATTAAAAAAAGGAGAAAAAATCCTCTTGCTGGTTCCCGAAAGCGCCCGGTTTTCGTATATGTATGCAATGCTTACTGTTTGCTAATTTAAAAAATTAGATTTTAGAAATTAAAGTTTTGCGATATGAAAAAGGAAAATGTGCCGCAGGATATGAGTTCGCTCGGAAAGATAACAAAGGAGGTTTGTTATGCCACCGATAGTTCGGGCAAGTATGTTACCGAACTGAGCAGCGGCTGGGAGGTGAAGATCAACGCGCTGGATGTTGCCTGGAAAGAAATTGCGGAACGTACCGCCAGGGCCAAACAGCGGGTATTAGCCAATGAAGCAAGCCCCCTGCTGTTTTTTATGGAGTACCGTTTAATGGATATCAATATCTTATCAGATTACACCGGCTTTTGGAAATGGCGGATAAAAAGACACCTAACGCCGGGGGGATTTAAAAAAATATCAG
>JANYAB010000057.1 GCA_025355225.1 Bacteroidota bacterium | reverse complement strand
GGTATCTCTTTTCAAAAGGAAGGCAGTTTTATCATCGGCGCCGATTATACGACGGGAAAGTGGTCTGCACTTACAATAGCAGGAACAAATGCCGGCCTCCAGGATAGTAAAACGTTTAACCTGGGTGGCCAGATAACGCCTAACTCCAATGCGCTGAATAATTATTTTGCGCTGATGGATTATCGTTTGGGCTTAATTTATGAAGAGACGTACCTTAATATAAGCAATACAACTATTAAAAGATATGCCGCAACTTTCGGCCTTGGTATCCCACTGCCACATGACCGCGCCTCATCGGCTTTTTACAAGATCAATTTTTCTGCCGAGGTGGGCAAACGCGGCATTCCAACTAATGGACTTATCCAGGAAAACTATGTGAATTTTCATTTAGGGTTTACGCTTAACGACAGATGGTTCCAGCGGTACAAATTTGAATAAGCTGGTTCGATGAAAAGGGCAAAGCAAATATCAAATTTATTTTTGCCGGTAATAATTGCTGGTCTCGCCTTAATAACAGGTTGCGAGAACGATCTTAAAACCCTGCAGAAAATATCGGCCAATGAGGTAAACAAACCTGTTGAACGGTATACTGGTGTCGATGTTATCTATAGCGACTCGGCAAAGGTAAAAGCCCATATGACTGCACCCTTGATGCTTAATTATAAAGTTGCAAAACCTTATACCGAAATGCCCAAAGGAGTAAAAGTTGTTTTTTATGATAATAATTTAAAGGAATCGAGCACAATTGTGTCTGACTATGCGATACGCCGCGAGGCGGAAAAAACAATAGAGCTGCGTAAAAATGTTGTGGGGACCAATGCACAGGGTGACACATTCAACTCGGACGAACTGGTATGGGACGAAAGTACAAAGCAGATACATTCTAATAAATTGGTGCACGTTAGAATGGCAGACGGCAGTGTTACCGACGGGACAAGCTTTACAAGTGACGAAAGCTTTAATCATTGGAAATTGGATAATGGTACAGGAAAATTCCCTGTTAATAGTAAGGAAATCGCGCATTAATTCCGCCCGCTTTTTTGCTTGAATTTTTGTGTTTAAAATTTTGGTAAAAGTTGTATCTTGCGCGCTCTTTTGAACAATATAAAATAGGATATAGAATATATGGGTGTAATGACTTATTTGCGTGAGCGCATGGGTAAAATTGTCGCTATTGTGATCGGGCTCTCGCTTTTTGCGTTTATTATCGGTGAAGTATTAAGACAGGGTAGTGCTTTTTTTAAAGGCGACAATACTACTATAGGTGAAGTTGCGGACGAAAAAATCCCTTACGATCAATTCTCCAAGCAGCTTGAACAAAACACAAACCAGTTTAAACAACAATCTGGCCAAGCGAACCTTACTGCACAATTTACCACTTATTTACAGGAAAATACCTGGAACCAGTCCATCAGTCAGATCATTTTCAATAAGGAAATTGAAAAACTCGGCCTCCAGGTGAGCGATGATGAAACCAAATCAATGATAAGCGGGAATAACCCCAGTCAGCAAATTATCCAGGCTTTTGGTGATCCGAAAACGGGGCAATTAGACAGGAATCGTCTGAATACTTTTTTAAGTAACCTGGCAACCGCAAAGGCAACCGACCCAATAAAAGCGCAGTGGGATGCTTTTGTGACACAAATGATAGAAGCCAAAAGAGAAGAAAAATACGTTTCTTTAGTTACCAATAGCCTTTATGTGAATGCGTTGGATACAAAGGACGATTATGAAGCTAAAAATAAGCTGGTTAATTTTAAATATGTAACCCTTGATTACGCCTCCATACCCGACAGCAAGGTCACTTTAACTGATGAAGATTATCAAAGTTATTACGATGAGCATAAATCAGAGTTTAATAACAAACAGGAGTTAAGGAGTTTTGATTATGTGAGTTTTAACGCTGCGCCATCAAAAGAGGATTCTGCCGCTGTTAAGGAACAGGTGGAAAAATTAGTTCCTGCTTTTAAAAGCAGCACAAATGATTCCCTTTTTGTGCAGGTAAATGCCGAGACTAAAGCACCTTTCGTTTATAAGCATAAAGGGCAGCTTAGCGACCCTAAGCTGGATACTGTAATGTTCGGTGCTGCAAAAGGGTTTGTTTATGGACCTTATTTTGCAAATGGAAGTTACAAACTTGCCAAATTGGTCGATTCGCGCGTTGGGCCCGATTCAGTAAAAGCACGTCACATATTGCTTGCGACTAACGAAGGCGGAGTTGAAAAAGCCCTTGCCAAAGCAGATTCGATAAAGAAATTAATACAAGGCGGTAAGTCATTTGCCGATTTGGCCAAAATGTACTCCATTGATAAAAATTCAGGCGAAAAAGGCGGCGAACTGGGGACATTTGGCCGGGGAGCAATGATACCTGCATTTGAAGATGCTGTTTTCAATGGTAAAAAAGGCGAATTGAAGGTGGTAACCTCGCAATATGGCGTTCACTTAATCGAGATAGAAGATCAAAAAGGCTCGTCGCAGGTGGTTAAGGTTGCCATAGTGGATAAACCGATAACAGCAAGTAATAAAACGCAAGCGTTGGCATACAGCAAGGCACAGGCTTTTTTAGCTGCTATTGCAAATGGTAATTTTGATGCCGAAGTAAAAAAAGAAGGACTAACCAAAAAGGTTGCTACTGATGTAAATGCTTTGGCCGCTTCCCTGCCGGGCCTTGATGGCGCGCGCGAGGTGGTAAGATGGGCATTTAAGGCTGACAAGGGCGCTTTTGGCGACCAGGTGTATATCGTGGGCGATCAGTATATCATCCCTGCTTTAACAGCAATTAAACCAAAAGGTACATTGCCGCTTGATGCCGTTAAAAAGCAAATAGAACCCGCTGTTCGTAACCATGTAAAGGCTAAACAGTTAACTGATAAATTGCAGGCTGCAGCACAAGGTGCAGCGTCTATCGACCAGGTAGCTCAAAAAGCAGGAATCAAAGTTGTTCCGGTTCAGAATATTGTACTTGCAAACCCGGTTATGCCCGGCCTGTCAACCGAATACAAGGTTGTAGGAGCCATTTTCGGTTCAAAACCTAATAAAATATCACAGCCAATTGAAGGCCAGCATGGCGTATATGTATTTTCAGTTGATAATTTCATCAATCCTGCACCGCTTACTAATGCAGTAAGAGAGCGGGAACGCATAGCACAGGGGCTGATTCAGCGCGCACAGGGCCAGGTGTTTGAAGCCCTGAAAGATAAGGCGAATGTAAAAGATTACCGTTCTAAATTCTTATAGTAAATTTTAAAGTATTTTTGTATCCGGAAATGACAATGTCACTTCCGGATTTTTTATTTTAAAAAGATGGATATTCAGGAAAATATAATCAACAAGGTAGCTCAAAGTGGCCTGGTCACGTTGGATCCTGCCGCATTTTACCCACCCGGCGAACGTGTGATATATGATATAAAGGATAACCTATATATGGAACTTATCCTGAAAGAGAAGGATTTCAGAGAGTTTGTAAAAACGCACGACTGGTCGCAGTACCAGGATAAAAACGTGGGGATCACCTGCACGGCCGATGCCATTGTACCAGCCTGGGGATATATGCTTATAGCAAACCGCCTGGCTCCTTATGCCCGCGAGGTCGTGTTTGGCGATCGTGCTGTTTTAGAGACGGTTCTGTTTGAAAAAGCGATGGCAGGGATTGATATAGAGCAATATCGCGATCAGCGCATCGTTATAAAGGGGTGTGGCGATATCGACGTTCCGGTTTCGGCTTATGTTGAATTGACAAAAAAGCTGACCCCGGTTACAAAGAGCATCATGTTTGGCGAGCCATGTTCAACTGTTCCCATTTATAAACGAAAAGATTGATGATTTACCTTTGCTTAACAGGTAGCAAATGAAGATATACTCTTTAGTGCTTATTCTCTCATTTTGCTGCCTGAATAAAATTTTCTCCCAGGAACTTACAAAAACAAATGATCCCGTTTTCAAAGCCGGCGAAAAGTTAAGCTATAAGCTAATCTATGGTTTTTTTACAGCTGCCGAAGCTAATATCCGTGTAGAGGATAGCGAAACAAAGTTTGATGGGAAGCCGGTTTATCATATTATAGCCGAAGGTAAAACAGCGGGCGCTTTTGATGTGCTTTATAAAGTACGTAACAGGTATGAAACCTATGTCGACCAAAAAACATTGTTACCTTATTTTTATGCTGAGAATAGGCGCGAGTCCAGTTACCGCCATGCCGATAAAGTGACCTTTGATCATAATGAGGACAAAATAACAGCCGCAAAAGGCGTTTTCCCTTATACCGGAAAAGTATTTGATTTTGTATCTGCCTACTATTTTGCGCGTTGTATTGATGTGTCAAAAATCCACATTGGCCAAAAGTTCGAACTGCAGTATTTTTTGGAAGACGGTATACATACCCTTGGCATTACCTATGCAGGTAAGGAAAGAGTTAAATGTTCTATGGGTACTTTCAATTGCCTTAAATTTAATCCCACCATTATTCCGGGCCGGATTTTTAGGAAGGACAGTAAGTTGTACCTTTGGATAACGGATGACAATAACCGCATTCCCATAAAAGCGCATGTTGAAGTTATTGTGGGCAGTTTAACCATGGATCTGGCAGCTGCTTCGGGCCTTAAATTTCCATTGAATCCGGTAAGTAAAGAGACGGATTAGTTGATTGGGTTGGATTGGGTTGATTAGGCGAGTGGTTAAATCAGCATTTAGGTTTTAGAATTTAGTATTTAGAGTTTAATATTTATGATCGAAGTAGGCAATGTTTTGGTGCATGAGGACGTAGTTAAAGAAAACTTTGTCTGTAATTTGAGCAAGTGTAAAGGCGCGTGTTGCCTCGAAGGGGATTCGGGCGCACCTTTAAATACGGATGAACTGGATATATTGGACGAGATCTACCCAAAGGTAAAACCCTTTATGACGGCCAAAGGCATTAAAACCATCGAAGAAAACGGCACTTATGTAATGGATTTCGAGGGCGATTTTACCACCCCTTGTGTTGATGTGAACAAAGAGTGCGCCTATGTAATATGGGAAAACGGAATAACCAAATGTGCCATTGAAAAAGCTTATGAAAATGGCGCTACCAACTGGAAAAAACCGATCTCCTGTCATTTATATCCCATCCGCATTACTAAATACCCTGAATTTGATGTTTTAAATTACGACCGCTGGAGCATTTGCAGCCCTGCATGCTCTTTCGGCAATGAACTTAAAGTGCGGGTGCATGAGTTTTTAAAAGCGCCTTTGATCCGCAAATATGGTGAAGACTGGTATAAGGAGTTGGAAGACACAGTGGCAGGGATTTAATTCTCTTTTATTGCAGTTTTATTGTAGTTAACCTGCCTAAACTTTTTGGTGCGTGACGGATAGTATAGGCAGTTAATTAGTTCTTGCCTTTGGGAACCAGATGAATGGGGGTTATATTTTTTAATCCGGCGAAACAGGTTTGCGAAATTTGGCTAAAGCCCTTTTATTATTACTCCGTACTCGTCGGCTGAAGCCGACGACAATGAATCTAATACGCTATGTTTCAGTTCATTGCCGTCCGCTTTAGCGGGCGGTGGCTGTATAAGAGTTAAAGGCTTTAGCCAAAAATACCGCAAAATGCGCAATGATTGTATTTCAGAAAAAATTGTGATGTTTACCTAAGAATGAATATCCTAAACACCAACCGATATTGAATAAATCATAATAATATTAAAGCTAAATGCCAATATTTTCAATTAAATTGGATAATATTGCAATATCATCGCATTTATTTAACTTAATGAAAAAAGCTTTAATCACCGGTATCACCGGTCAGGACGGTGCGTACTTAGCCGAGTTCTTATTGAAAAAAGGATACGAAGTACATGGTGTAAAAAGAAGGTCATCTTTATTTAATACCGACCGGATAGATCACCTGTATCACGATCCCCATGAGCCTAATGTTAAATTCAAACTGCATTTCGGCGATCTAACCGACTCGACCAACCTGATCAGGCTGGTGCAGGAAGTACAGCCCGACGAAATTTATAACCTGGCCGCACAAAGCCACGTTAAGGTAAGCTTTGATACCCCGGAATATACTGCGAATGCCGATGGTATAGGCACATTGCGTATTTTAGAAGCGGTGAGATTATTGGGCCTTACGGAAAAAACCCGCATTTACCAGGCCTCTACCTCCGAGTTGTATGGTTTGGTGCAAGAGGTTCCCCAAAGTGAAACTACTCCTTTTTACCCCCGTTCGCCATATGCTGTTGCCAAAATGTATGGCTACTGGATAATAGTGAACTACCGCGAAGCTTATAATATGTATGCCTGCAATGGTATACTGTTTAATCATGAAAGTCCTATAAGAGGCGAAACTTTTGTAACGCGAAAAATTACCCGTGCCGCCTCAAAAATTGTATTAGGACTCCAAAGCTGCCTTTATGTGGGCAATCTTTCGGCCCGCAGAGACTGGGGACATGCTAAAGATTATATAGAGGCCATGTGGCTGATGCTGCAACAAGACAAACCTGAAGATTTTGTTATTGCAACCGGTGTTACTACTACAGTAAGGGATTTTATAAAAATGGCATTTGCTGAATTAGGCGTCGAAGTTGAATTTAGCGGGAAAGACGAGCACGAAAAGGGGGTTATCATTGATGTGGACCAGGAGAGGGCGAAAGAACTGGGATTAAATGCAGATGCTTTAAAGCTTGGGCAGACCATTGTAAAGGTTGATTCTAAATATTTCAGGCCAACGGAAGTGGATCTGCTAATAGGCGACGCTACAAAAGCAAAGGAAAAATTAGGCTGGGTACCCAAGTATGATTTGAAGGCTTTAGTTGTTGACATGGTACACCACGATTTGCACCTGATAAAAAAAGATGACTATTTGAAAAAAGGAGGCTTTAAAACTTTAAACTATTTTGAATAAATAAGGTTTATGATTTATACAATTATAAAAGCCTTATGAAAAGACTTTTTACTCTTACTATAACATTGACGTTGTTTGCGTTGGTTGCCCGGTCGCAAACAGAATATCAGCCCTATTCATACCAATTTTATCAAAAGTTGAATAAGGACGTTTATTCACCTTCAACGAGCTTGCACACAGCGCTTAAACCCTATTTATTTACCGACTCAATTTCTCTCAGGCCGCTTTATGACTCTTTATTGGAGCTCAAGGCTGACTATGCGGGCAAAAGCTGGTTTCACAGAATTTGGTTTAACCAGCATTTGATGGACGTCAAAAACAAGGACTTTACTTTTTATTTAGATTACCTGCCCGATTTGCAATTGGGAAGGGAATTTAATCAAAGCAAAACAACCTGGTTAAACTCACGGGGTTATCAAATAGGTGGAACTATTGGCTCTAATTTCTTTTTTTACACCAGCGGTTATGAGAACCAGGGTAAGTTTCCCAATTATTTAGATTCTTATATTGCCAGTGTTGGCATGATACCCGGGCAGTCTTATAACAGGACCCCCGCGCAATCCACAAAGGACTGGTCATATGTAACAGCGCTCATAGGCTACTCGCCCAACAAAGCGATAACAATCGCGCTTGGCGAGGATAAAACTTTTATAGGTGATGGCTACAGGTCCGTTTTGCTGTCTGACTATGCAGCTTCTTATCCTTTGCTCAGGCTAACCATAAACCTGGGGAAAAACGTCCAGTATATGGCTATGTGGGCCTATATGGAAGATCAGAAGGCCGCTCAATTTAATTCCTTTTTTAATAACAGGAGAAAATGGGGAGCCTTCCATTACATCGACTGGAACATAAATAACCGGTTATCATTGGGCTTTTTTAATGCATTGGTTGCTGAAGAGGCCAATGACCAGGGGCAGTATCATGGTTTTGATGTTAATTACATAAACCCTATACTCTTTTCATCATCGTTAGGGCCATCCAGTCCCGTCCCAGATCATACGCTAATTGGATTTAATGGCAAATACAAAATATTAGATAAAACTACCGTTTACGGCCAACTGCTTTTTGACCAGGCAACATCAAGTGGTGGCAGCGGCAATGCCTGGCAAGTGGGGTTCAGAGGATCTGATCTTTTTAAAGTCAGCCATTTAAATTATTTATTTGAATATAACACCGCGTCCCCTTATACCTATTCTAACCAATACCCCATTGTTAATTATACTGAACTCAGCGAACCTCTTGCTGACCCACTTGGGGCTAATTTTAAAGAATGGGTAGGTATCATGAATTATTCCATTGGTAAATTTGATTTGCAGGGACAGCTAAATTATGCCCGGTATGGCCTTGATTTCGGTAATGTCAATTATGGTAAAAATCTTTTGTTACCTAATAATATAAACCTGCCCACGGGTAGTAATTCCACCGGGCAGGGTTTGGCTACATCGTTAAAATACGCCGAGGGCACCGTCTCCTATCTGCTCAATCCTAAATTTAATTTACGCATAGAAATTGGCGGCCTGCTGCGTGAAGAAAAGAACAGCCAGACCGACACTAAAACTGCTATGATAACCCTGGGGCTAAGGAGCACGTTCAGAAACATTTATCATGATTTTTAATTTATTTAATTTTCTCGTCATGAAAAACATCTCCCAGTTTAAAAAATATAGAATATTCCTAACAATAGTGTTGCTCAACTTTGCCTGCGTAACTGTTACGTTTGCACAATCTGTATATCAGCCCTATTCTTACCAGTTTTATCAAAAACTTAATTCAGATCTATATTCAACAAAAACCCGCGAACACACTTCGTTAAAGCCATTTTTTGTTGATGACTCATTGATAAAGATCCATTATGACTCATTAATGAATGTTAAATCTGTATTTAACGGCCATTTAATTGATGTAAAGGACACTGGTTCAACATTTTATGTTGATATACTGCCGGATTTTATGATTGGCAGGGATTTTTCGGGTGGGGGCAAAACTATCAATTTAACTTCTTTGGGTTTCCAGCTTGGAGGAACAGCAGGTAGTAAATTTTATTACAATATTAGTGTATATGGCGCCAGGGCTGTTTTTCCTGATTACCTTTCTACCTATATAAACCAGGTTGGCATTGTACCAGGACAGGCTTACGACAGAACTTTAAACGAAAGTTCTTCGCAATGGACCTACGTAACTGCAACAGTGTCATATACACCCATAAAATATTTAAATATTTCAGCTGGTCGCGACAAAACATTTATAGGTGATGGGTACCGGTCCATGTTACTATCCGACTATGCCTCGCCTTATCCGTTTTTTAAACTTACCGGCACTTTAGGAAATGTACGATATATGGCCATGTGGACCTATATGAATGACCCTGCCACAACCTCGCAGTATGGTAATTCCAGGAATAAATTCGGTGTTTTTCATTACGTCGACTGGAATGTTAGCAACCGGCTTTCTTTGGGCTTTTTTGATAATGTAATTGGCTTTTTTACAGATGATAACGGCGCAAAACGACCGTTTGATTTTAACTACATAAACCCGGTTATATTTTTAAAACCCATTAATAATTCGAGTAATGATCCTGATAAGTCGCTGCTTGGCTTTACCGCGAAATATAAAATCAGTGATGGTGTAACAGCATACGGCCAATTCGCACTAAATGAATTTCATGCTGCCGACTTTTTTTCGACCAATGGGGCAGTAGATAATAAATATGGCTGGCAATTAGGACTTAGAGGGGCTAATCTGTTCACTGTTAAAAGTTTAAACTTTTTGATAGAGACCAATAGCGCGAAACCATACACTTATGAAGCAAGATCGGCCATAGAGAATTATTCCGAAAACGGCGAACCTTTGGCCCACCCCTGGGGCGCTAACTTTCGCG
>JANYAB010000020.1 GCA_025355225.1 Bacteroidota bacterium | reverse complement strand
AATGTACTTAACGATGGGTCTCATAAATTTTACAAAAAATTCCTAATGGCTACTTAATTGCAGCTTTAAAATATGGATATTTTGATTTGAATATTACTCTTTACTCAATTTAAGCAGCACAACATCGTGCGCAGGTATTACTTCCTTAAATACTTTTCGGGTTGTGCCTGCATCCTTTTTTGCCCAAAGGTCGCGCAGTTTATAGGTAGTTTGGGTAAAGTCGACGTTAGTGTTAGATATCTTGTCCTGTATCGCGTGAGCCATCCAATCATAGGTTATATTTTGATAGTGGGATGACCTGTTAAGAAAACAAACTGCCAGGTCGCCGTTGCTTAGCGGCTTTACCCATATCTCCAAACCATCAAAAGAATAATACCTAAAACCTTCTGCACCCAATGCGTCCTGGTCAATAGCGATTACGTCCTTATTGGTTAGGATGTCTTTTGTTTGTTCCGACATTTTACGCAGATCGTTCCCGGCCATCAGCGGTGCGGCGAGCATACACCATAATGAAAAATGCGCTTTATCTTCATTGAAAGTCATTCCATTGCCTACCTCAAGCATGTCAGGGTCATTCCAATGCCCGGGCCCGGCATATTGCCTGATGTTAACCTGCTTATCTAAAATATTTAACACACTTAAGGCTGACCAGGTTCCTAAATTTTTGTTATCTACAAAGCCTGCGTAAATATCACCCGTTGTACGGTATAACTGGCCAACACCCTTTGCCCATAACCACGGGTGATGGTTGCCCCATTCGCACAAACTAAAAACAATTGGCCTGCCGGTTGCTTTTAGTGCAGAGCTCATTGTAATATAGGCTTCGCGGGCATTAAGGCTGTCCGTATTGCACCAGTCATATTTCAGATAATCAACTCCCCAAGATGCGTATAAACGGGCATCCTGGTATTCGTAACCACGCGTGCCGGGATAACCCGCGCAGGTTTTAGTTCCCGCACAATTATAAATCCCGAATTTCATCCCTTTTGAATGGACATAGTCCGCAAATTCTTTCATTCCGTTAGGAAATTTCTTAGGATCGGCCACCAGGCTGCCATTGTTATCCCTTTCCATCGTCATCCAGCCATCATCCAAAACAAAGTAAGTATAACCGGCATCCCTCATGCCGGATGAAACATACGCATCAACCATACCTTTGAGCAGGGGCTCATCAATATTTACTTGAAAAGTATTCCAGGTATTCCAGCCCATGGGTGGTGTTTGGGCAAGGTCTGGCGGCTTCTGGGCAAATAACGGGGCGCTTGCCATTAAAAGGAGCAATACGCTAAGGAACCATGTTTTTTTCATATTTATTTATTTATTTTATAATTGGTTGATTGGGTTGGATTAGGTTGATCAGGTTAAGTAGTTGATTGAGTGTTTCGAGTTTTCAACCTAATCAACCACTAAGTTATTCAACTTAACCAACCAATCACCTAATCAACCACCTAATTACCTTTATCAGCAACCAAATATACTACACCGTAAGCAGGAATAGTCACTGTGATTCCACCTGCTATGTTGGCGGAATTAGCCGGGATAGTCAAAAAATTATCCGGCCCCCCAGAAGCAGATGAAGTAGTATTCCCATTTATAACAACCTTACGCGAAAACACAGCTTCGGGGCCGCCTTTTAGCACGTTATAATAATATTTGCTTCCGAGCAAAAAATTATTAATAATAACAGTAACCACATGATCGGTTGAACTGGTATTCACCAGGATATCACCTGCCTGTCCGGAAGTAAATGATGAAGCGTAGCTCAATATATAGCCGTTCCCCGTTACAGTTGAACTCACCATCCGGTCGCCAAAGTATTTTTGAAAATAGTACATATAATAAAAAGCCGGGCGGGGGCTCCAGGCAGTTGCCCCTGGTTCCGCTCCGTTTGATTGACTGGAATTATTAAACATTCCCATATCATCGCCATTGCTCCAGCCATTAGCCAGATCCCAACGGCTGGACATACTGAACTGGTTCTTTAACAGTTCGCCCAATACCATGACTGCATGTACCCCGGCAATATGCGATACCATCTGGTCGGACCCGGTTGAAAAAATATTCCATTCATCCATAGCAACAGGCTTTTGTGTTACCCCGGCATTCTGCACACTGGTTTTTACCCAATCCATAGTTGATTTGGAAACAGTAACAGGTGTATTCAAAATAACATCGGGACTCGAATTTTGCTGATAAGGGGTGTAATAATTATGCACCACAAAAAAATCTGCCGCGTTACCCGCTGCACCCAGCACACCAGCATTCCAGTTACTTACATTAGTGAAGTTATCATTTGCCTCGGTCACTACTATCCCAATTTCAATGGTTGCCCCGGTTTCTTTGGCAGCGGCACGCATTGAGTCGGCAAATACCTGGAAATGCGTACCATATAATCCTGCGGTAAGAACGGCGGGCTGGCCATCCTGGTTAGTAGCCGTATTAATGCGATAGCCTGCCTCCCAGCTTCCGAAGTTCTCATTTCCTATTTCCCAGTATTTTGTCCTTCCCTTATCATACCTTACCCAATCAGCGGCCAGGTGAGCAGCAACCTGGTCGGGATGAGGACTGGTACCGTAACGGGCGTAACCGTAATTTACTGTGATTAAACCTGTGCTGTTGGTCTGTTGTAATACTTTATAGTAATTATCCAGGGTAAATGTCCAGTTGGCGGGGTTATTACCAAACCAATACCCGGCTGCGGAAGCAGTACCATTGCCATCCAACAGTTGGGCAGGAGCATCAGGAGGAGCCTGGGATGCCCCGTTCCAGAAATAAACGTCAGACAAGCTTCCACCGGGAAATCTTAAAATATTTGGCGATAACGTGGTGATATTGCTCATCAAGGCAGGCTGATCCACAAACTGGCCCATAAAAGGGTTGGTATTATTACCAAATAAATAGGGCGATACTTTGGTAATTACCTTGCTCAGATCAATACTTACAACGATACCCTCACCGGCAGTTGGTTTCGCTAAATCCTGGGTGGGCGGCGTAACAAATGTTTTTGGCTGCCATGAATTGTTGAGAAAAAAGCCCTGTGTAACAGCAATCGCCGGATCGGAAGGCGCCACAATTGTACCAGGCGTGTTCCCGGTTGAACTTGGAATATTGTTATTGCTGTTGTTATTATTGTTACTCCCGCCATTCTGATTGACCGGCCCTTTTTTGCAAGAGCAAACCCCCATCAACGCTATCAGAAGCGCGGTATTTATCGCTTTTGTGTGTTTCACTTTCTTAGATTAAGTATTTTATATGATTAATTTATTCTTTTCATGATCTCGATACAGGTCCTGCTATTATGGTAAGGACATTTCCATAAACCAGCTTTGTCGTCCGACTGCATCACCTCACCATATTCATTTATACCCCAAAACCATTCCCCGTTTTTTTTATCCAGTATTTTACCTTTTACAAACTCCCAATTCCTGATTGAAAGATCCAGGTATTTTTCATTTCCGCTTATTTGCCAGGCATTAAAAAAGCCTATCATCGCTTCGGCCTGTACCCACCAATGTTTTTCTTTAACCAGTTTTTGGTCGGTCGGCTCATACTCGTACCACAGGCCACCGTCGGCATCCAAACCTTCAAGGGCTGCTTCGCTTATTTTAATAGCCGCAGCTTTAAGCCTGTCGATCAAGCCCGCGTCATTAACTGCATAAGCCGATTGGAGCAAAAGCCAGGCGGCTTCGATGTCGTGCCCATAAGACACCAGTGTGGACCGGCTGTTCCAGTCTTCATCGAAAAATAAGTTAAGATGACCAGTCTCAGGGTTAATGAAATGATCAACGAAATTATTGAGCAATAATACAATATGCATTTTTAGTGTTTCATCGGGCCATATACTATAAAGGTTAGTGTAGGCCTCCACCAAATGAAGGTGGGTGTTCATCGTCTTTTTTTCGTTGATATCCTTCGCGCTTAATCTAAGATCGCTAATAGGCTGCCAATCTTGAGTAAAAGCTTCCAGGTAGCCTGTTTTGTCTTTGTCAAAGCTTTTCTCAACTAAAAGCCTGAACAAATTGATTGCCTGGTCCAACGCGTCGTTAAGGCCGGTTGCCCGGTAGTATTCGCTGAAAGCATAAATTGCGAAAGCACTGGCATAAACTTGTTTTTTGGCATCTAATTTATTGCCGAGGTGATCAACTGTCCAGTATACTCCGCCATATTCTTTATCTATGCAATGATCAATTATATATGCGTAAGCCCGATTGGCTGCTTCAAGATATTCCTTTTTATTTGACAGATTGAATGCCGCCGAAAAACTCCAAAGAATACGCGCATTTAAGACGCAACCTTTGGGAGCGTCGGGGATAACTACATTATCATTATCGATTTTACCATAAAAGCCCCCATAGGTATTGTCCTTTGTGTTATTTATCCAATAACGCAAAATGTTTTCCAATTCGGCATTAAGTTCTTCTTTATAAATATCCAGCTCGCGCTGCACAACTCCAGCTTTACTCATGCTAACCTAACTTGCCTGGATTACTTCGTCATCTCCGGCGTGTAAAAAATTTTTGTTATTATCAATTATCTGGTACAACGTACTTACCGACAGAGATGAACGCAGGCCATCTTCGGGGGTGTTCATTACATAATCCAACAGCTTATCAACTGTACTTACTGCTACATGCATACGGGTATCTGACGAGGCATAATAAACGTAAACCGTACCATCATCGTCTTTTATCCACCCGTTGCTGAAAACAACGTTTGATACATCTCCTATCCTTTCCTCGCCTTCGGGAGCTAAAAAATAGCCTCCTGGTTTATACAATACTTTAGTCAGGTCATTTAGATCCGTCATAAACATATACAGCACATATCTTAAGCCGGCGGCAGTATTCCGCACGCCATGCGCCAAATGCAGCCAGCCTTGCCCGGTTTTGATCGGCGCGGGGCCCTGGCCATTCTTAACTTCGTAAACCGTGTGATAATTCTTGTTATCGATTATAGTTTCGTGGTCTATTACCGCATTTTCCATAGTCCGGGCTAAGCCGAACCCTATACCACCGCCTGTTCCTGCACTAATAAAACCATCCTGCGGACGTGTATATAATGCATATTCACCATCTACAAGCTCAGGGTGTAAAACAACGTTACGCTGCTGCGGCGAGCTGGTTATTAAATCAGGTAAACGCTCCCAATTCACCATATCTTTCGTGCGTGCTATTCCGCAAGCAGCAACAGCCATTGACTGATTATGAGCCGGTGCTTCCGGATCACGGCGTTCAGTACAAAACAAACCATATATCCAACCATCCTCGTGCTTAGTCAACCGCATATCATATACATTGGTATCGGGTTCTTCGGTTTGAGGCAGATCAATGGGGTAATCCCAAAAAGTAAAGTTATCAATCCCGTTTGCACTCTCAGCCACTGCAAAAAATGATTTTCGGTCGAGCCCTTCAACCCTGGCAACCAATAAATATTTATTGTTCCACTTAATGGCACCCGCGTTAAATACCGCGTTAATACCAAAGCGTTCCATCAGGTGAGGATTGGTTTTAGGGTTGAGGTCGTATCGCCAGAAAACCGGGGTATGCGCAGCTGTTAATACCGGGTACTGGTAACGATCGAAAACACCATTACTTGTTTCCTGCTTTTTATTGGGTTGGGTTATTAACTGATGGTAGCTGCTTTGCAACTGGCTTAACCGTTTCTCAAATTCCTTTGTCATATATTCTTAGTCATATATTTTATCAATAGTCTTTTAACTTATCCCACCATGTTTTTTTCAATATCAAAATAATAACTGCCAATATGCCCACAGTTACCAGCAATGGCATCTTTTGCATTAATATGAGGTACATGGGCAATATGGTGAGGCACAGCTGTGCTATGGTCCCTATCACTACATTGAACATATTTAGCTTAAAATTTTTGTTGGGTGTAAAGCTGGAGTCTTCTTTCATCACCATTTGTTTTACCGGCTCCCAGAAGCCCCAGGGGCGCACGTTTTTATAAAATGATTTTAGTACCGATTCATCTGTTGGAGGCGTCGCATAAGAGCCAATTACCGAACC
>JANYAB010000788.1 GCA_025355225.1 Bacteroidota bacterium | reverse complement strand
TCCAACCAAACCATTGGTGGTGCGAAAAGAGCCGGGGTATATGGCTGGGGTAGCCGGTGCATCTATGAGTTCGCCGGGGCCTTATGATAAGGGACAAAATTCTTATTACAACGTAGGCAGCCTGGCAGGATGGCAGCCTGAAAGGGCCGAAAGTTATCTTCGCGAATACAACCAGTACATTTTGCAGATACTATGTATTCACGAGGCAATTCCGGGCCATTATGTGCAGCTTATTTATTCAAACCAATCGCCGAGCCTGATTAAGTCAGTATTTGGCAATGGTGCAATGGTTGAAGGCTGGGCAGTTTACAGTGAACAAATGATGCTCGACAACGGTTACGGCAACTTCGAACCCGAAATGCTGCTGATGTGGTATAAATGGCACCTCCGTTCGGTTTGTAATACCATTTTGGATTATAGCGTACATAGTATGAATATGCCTAAACAGCAGGCCATTACCTTGCTTACCCACGAAGCTTTTCAGCAGCAGGCTGAGGCAGAGGGTAAATGGAAAAGGGTAAACGTAACCAGTGTGCAATTAGATAGTTACTATACCGGCTTCAAAGAGATCATGGATCTGCGCGAAGAATGGAAAAAGAAAATGGGCGACAAGTACAAGCTGAAAGACTTTAACGAAAAGTTTTTAAGCTATGGCAGCGCACCGGTTAAATTGATCAGGAATGCGATGCTGGCGAAGGAGAGTGCTAATGTTGAGAAGCATTGATCGTCAGACCGTTGACCTGAATGCGGGTTCAGTTGATTTTTATGATTACGTTGATTTAGAAATCAACGTACTCTATGAATCAGCTTAATCAACGGTTAAGAGGTGTTACAAATAATGTGCAGTAACATTTGTAACACCCACTCCAAGAGTAAAAAAAATTAACTACCAATGTACTGACAAAACAGTGTCACCAAAATATTCAAATCAATTCCGTAAATTTGTATATATCATTCTTGTAGCCGCGACTGTTCTGTCGTTGGCCTTCACCTGGCATAAGAATGTCAGTAATGATCTAATTTTCTTCCAGCAAAACTTACATACCTTCCATCGATGCAATGGCCAGGTATTCCATCATAAAAATTATTTGTGAAAATAATTGAACCTGTTCTTTGAAATTTTAAATATTGTCTGAACCATGATTTATAGGATCTAAGGATTTTCTTGATTTGTCTAAATTGCAGATGTTAATCTATTAATCCTAAAAACGGCGCAGTCCTCTTGAACATCATTAAAAGACAAATAATTAGTGAAAAATCATGGTTCAGACAGAAGTGTAGCCTCGGTTCTCGCCCTTGTTGGGTGTTATCACCAATAAGAACCAGAGTTCGATTTATCGCAAAGAACGGGTTTGCTTCAAAAATGAGAGATGAGTTCCCAGTAAAATCAGTAACGGCATTTCGGGTACACGTTTTAATAATCCTGGATCTAATGTTATTACGTATGGTTTCTTATAACTATACCAACTTTGTTTAAAGTGCATTAACTCACCAAATTCCGAATTTTCCCATCCGCCAGACACCGTTGAATATCCACCTCCCGTAATCGAAAGATTGGCTTCGAATCCATTGTTCAGCTTTAACAGCCTGCCGCCGTCCGTTACTGAACCAATATTCTCTCCGCGTGAATTATCTAACAAAAAGGTGCTTTTAAAAACACCCTCGCGTTTGGGTACCCAACTTTCAGTGGCAGTTTCAAGAACGGGAAAGTCCTTAGAAGTTTTATTTGTAATTACCTTTCCATAAACAAATTGCCCGTCACTCAAATCAAAAACAGGGTTGAAAAAACCATGCCTTAAAACCTGCAATTCATTAGTGCTCAATAGCTTAAAATCTCTGTATGGTTCCATATATATTATTGACATAAAATGTCTGTATAATAGCTGTTGCTTTATACTTGGTTCAATATAGGATATCTTTTTTATAAACCATAAAATGCCCCATCAGGACAACCATTAAGTTAAGGGAAATAAACCCCAGCGGGGTTAAAGCTCGGTAGAAAACCAAGCCCATAGAAATGCCATGCCGTTAGGTATGGAACCAAGGTAACGTACCTAACGGCACGTAAGATCGTTTTTTATTGATTTTCTACCGAGCTTTTGCACCTCCGGTGCATTTTTTGAATATCCGCTTTGCTTAATTTAATGACATTGCCCGATGGGGCAATCATTTTAATTTATTTCAGCCCATAGTCGCCGCTGTCATCGACCGTAGGCTAACTTCATTACAAAAAATGACCCTCAATTTCCTTTGATACAATAAAATCGTTGTCTTCTGGTTGTATCCCTGAAATTTCTTCATAAGGGTCAAAACTAATGTAGAAACCCTTATCATACTTTAGAAATTTATATCGCTCTATATAATAAAAATGATGAGTGGAGTTGTGATACATGCAATATTCAGTTACATTTTTAAATTGTAATTTTAACTCTTTATCGCTTTTGAAATACATTAAAGTTATGTAAACATCAATGTTTAATTGATCTCCGTTTAATTGATCTTCCTTATAAAAGATATCAAACCTGTTGATTTCTGCACTCAATATATTTATTTTCTCACCAGTCATGAATTTTAAAAGGGCTTCGTTTTTGTCGATGTATTTCATCTATGAGAATAAATATTTAGAAAGTTAAAAAAGTCTCCCCTACCGGGGGAGATTTAGAGGGGGCTCCTCACCAACCTCGCCACAAACATTGTATCCGCCTTATTCTCATACCCTTTCAACACCGTTTGCTCCTCCAATTTCATTCCCAGATCCCTCACCATGAAATCCACTATATCTTCATTTTCCACTTTAAATGCAGAGCAAGTGATGTAGATAAGCGGTTTGCCGGGTTTAAGATATTTGACCACGTTGGCGGC
Organism: Bacteroidota bacterium; assembly: GCA_025355225.1. Taxonomy (GTDB): domain Bacteria; phylum Bacteroidota; class Bacteroidia; order Sphingobacteriales; family Sphingobacteriaceae; genus Mucilaginibacter. Next base: position 1,709 of record JANYAB010000788.1, on the reverse strand, counting down.
TATGTTTTGCTGCAAATGCTGGAAGAAATCGATTCTTTGCGGCTGAAATTGGCTGATCATTTCAGGGGTCCGGCCCCAGGTGCCTGATCCGCTGCAGGGGGCATCCAGGATGATGCCGTCAAATGCATAATCGTGCAGTTCGGGATCGACGTTTTTGGTAAGGTCGACCAGTTTTTTTTGGTATTTGACAAGCCCGGCCTGTTGGAAACGTTCATCCAGGTTGGTGAGGACGGATTCGCGTATGTCGGATACCACGAGTTTTAGATCGGGTTGCTGCTCATGCAGCAGCAAGGATTTGCCACCCGATGCGGCGCATGCATCCCACCACGCTTCCCAGCGCTGCGGTTTGAAGTATTTTGCGGTTTGCTGCGAAGAATGATCCTGTATCTCGTACCAGTGCTGGCCCGCAAAAATATTCTCCAGTCGCGTACCGTTGGGCAGTGCGAGGCAGCCGTCGCCTTCGTCTTTAAAAACTATCCCGACTTTGGTTAACATGGCTTTTACGTGTTGATCGAATCCCTTACCGACCCGGATAAAAAGATCAGGCTGAACAAAGAAGGACTTTAAAAAAGCATCTTCATCAATACCATCAGATAGATTTGCCGACCAGGGGAAAACATCGCCCAGTTTAAAAGCAGGGTAAGTGGATTTAACCAGTTTTAGCTTTTCGTCCATATCAAAGCCTACGCACAAGGCCCATTCGGGTTTAAAATGCTGCAAAAACGAATTGGTTTGCGTGTTGCACAAAAACTCGGCGATCATTAGGCGCTCTTCGGTAGGAACATTGAATAGCGCTTTGCCTAAACGGAAATAATTGTAAATGAGCCGACTGGCAACCTTGCGATCGGTCGACCCCATTTGCTTGTTCTGACGGTAAAAGCCCGGCAAAAATTTGCCTAAAGGCGTTTCGGCAGGGTAATTACCCAAAATCCGCTGAAACGTCTTAAGCTGATTTAATGCCTTCATTCTACCTTCTTTAACTCAAAATTACCGTACTGAAGCACATTTACATGCGTATTGATCCAACCAAGACCGGGTTTTTTCACAAAGTGATATTGATTAAGCAACCCTTTGAAATCATTTCGATCCAATTTCTGCAACTCATCCTTGTTTTCGCCAAGCAGGTTGCCAAAATACAAACCCTCGTCAAAACCCATCAGGGCATATTCTGTGGGTTCGGAATGATAAACTTTACGATAAATATGGATAAACGCAATTATTTCAGCCGACTTGTAATCAACCCTATCAGTAGAAGTGATGTGTGTTTTTAATCCGTGCAGCATATCGGGTTTAAGGTAGGAAAATTTCTCCCAGCTTGGATGGCCAAATAAGGTAATAGGATATTTTTTTGCCAGCGTATCCAGGGAGCGGAGCGTAACCATCAGGAATGGCTGATTGGTAGCCGGTATTACAAATATATTTTCATCCGTTAATGAAAGTTGGGGGATAATACCATTCAGATTCCCGCGCACAATGGTGGGTGCAATTATTATAGTTTTTCTTTTGCTCAAACTATCTATACCCTTTTTAAAGGGGACGATATAGTTATTATCCTGGCTGAAGCCGGATTTAAGCATGAATATTTTTTTTGGCTTATAATGATCATTAATAAATTGTGCTACCGCCCGGGCATGATATTCGAGCGGCGTGGCCACAGTAACCAAATTTTGATCTTTTGTGGTTGCCGGTGAGGCGGGAGATAGGGGAGA
>JANYAB010000777.1 GCA_025355225.1 Bacteroidota bacterium | reverse complement strand
ACATGGCATTAGCCCAAGCTGATTGTGTTGGATAATTCATCTCTGGGACACGCCTTCGTCAGTATGCTGCGGAGCATTTGGGCTATTTCTACTGTCTAAGGCGGCTTGCCTGATTGCAAGTGCTTGTGCCATAATCTTCTTCCGAAGGCGGTCTTAAAAATTTAATTCCCTGGGTAAGCATCCGATGGTGGTCACGCCAAAAGTTGTCGGTGTACAGGAACATGAAAACGCGGCCGCCTGTTTGGTTGCCTACACCATTGGATTGTTCTGTGTTAGCTGCCCTGGCTAATAAAAGGCAACATTCAGTTGCCTCTTTTGGACTCAGCAAAACCCATCTTTTTGTTTCGCTTAAAATGGTGTCCTCAATAAGTTTGAACTCGAGTTTTTCAGTATAGAACTTTATGGCTTCATCATAGTCCTTTACCAAAAGGGTGATATGGGCGATATACTGTTTCATTCTTCCTTGCGGCCGTAGAGTAGCGAATAATTCTTTTTACAAAAGGTTTAAAGTAGCTACACTATCATGACGTTTTTTTTACTGAAAACGCTACAATATTTCAAGATAGAACGCCTGCAACAACAAACCGGTCTTCGTAGTTGAGTTTTAAAACATCCAGTGTCTGCCCAACGGTAATTTCCCCAAGGCCTTCGTGAACCAGGTTTTGCCCGAAAAGGATCTTATTGTCCCTAAAGCGATAACAGGCAAGCGTTTTTAATGGCTCTTTATTTTTTAGTGCGGTTGCCTGATCAATAGTGGTTATAACACACCGGGCGCATAGCTTTACACCATGGAAAGTAATGTTTCCGATAACAAAAGTATGCATAGAATCTTCCTGGTAAGCGCTGCCTCCGGTAAAAACAATATTAGGCCGGAAACGGTCCATTGGCAATGGTTCACTAAGACGACTGTTTAGATCATCTAATGAGGCCTGCCCAATAATTAAAAAGGGGTAAGCGTCTGAAAAGGAAGTAATGCTGTGATCCGGTGTATACCGCTGATCAGTAATGCGGGCGGCTTCATCCGGCATATATACCAAACGGCATTGTATGCCCAGCATAGCAGAGAACCAATCATCAGCGTCATTGCTTACAAACTGGCCAACGCAGGTATCATCCCAAATTGTAACATTGGCAAATTCGTTACTAACAGGGTGAAAAGGTATAGTAAAAGAAGAATTTTTAGGAGGAAAATTTATCCGGACCCCTTCATCTGCTATTTGTACTTTCATTAGCGCCATTTCAGGCACTTCACGCTGCGAAATAAAGATATTATCGGGATCCACAAGCATCCAGCGGCGGTCGTACTCAAAGCCTCTGTCGGTAACACGCGCCGAATTTACCGCTATTCCAGCCAATGATTTAACGGGATAAATGTATAATTGACTGATCTGCAGCATGGGATTGAATTAGCGTTGCGAAGGTAAATATAGTGGCTTGCCGAATGGGTTGCAAATCAGATTTCGACGTTCAGTATTCATTATTCGACATTTAACCCAATCAAATAACAACTTCGTTACATTTAACAAACAATACCACCAGTTTAACACATTTATCCCTAATTTTAAAAACCAATTAAATGATTAAAATTATGCATCGCAGAAAATTTATTAGGGACACCTCAATCGCTACCGCTGGATTAACTATTCTTAATTTCCCCATATTTGGAAAAAATGCACCAAGCAATAAAGTGATCCTTGGGGTGATGGGACTAAACGGGCGAGGTAGTTACCTGGCCAATAGTTATTCGCAATTGCCCAATGTAGAGATAGCCTATATATGCGATGTTGAGGCTGGCGCGATAAAAAAAGGATATGAAGCCCTTAAGGATGCGAAGCGCAAACCTGAACTGGTACATGATATACGTAAGCTGGTTGAGAAAACCGATTTCGATGCGTTAATAGTAGCTGCTCCTGATCACTGGCACACCCCTGCCGCTATTTTGGGCTCATCGCACGGCAAGCATGTTTATGTAGAAAAGCCCTGCGGGCAAAATCCGCACGAAGGCGAACTGGTAGCGCAGGCGCTGCACAAATATGGCAAACATATACAGATGGGCAATCAGCGGCGCTCGATGCCATCGCTGATAGATGCAGTAAAGCAGGTTAGGGAAGGGGCAATTGGTGATGTATATTTTGCTAAGGCATGGTACACAAACAGCAGGCAATCCATTGGTATAGGTAAAAAAATACCGGTGCCTGCCACGCTTGATTTTGACCTTTGGCAGGGTCCGGCCCCGCGCAGGGACTATCAGGACAACCTGGTTCATTACAACTGGCACTGGTTCTGGCATTGGGGGACCGGCGAAGCCTGCAACAACGGAACGCACGAGATTGACTGCTGCCGCTGGTTTTTAGGGGCTGATTATCCTACGAAAGTGACCTCGTCGGGCGGGAGATATGCGTTTAAGGATGATTGGCAAACGCCTGATACACAAGTGGCCAGCTTTGAATTTGGCAACAAGGGCACAATTACCTGGGAAAGCCGCAGTTGTAATAATTTCCCGGTGGAAGGGAGCAGTCGTGGCTTTATTATTTACGGCACCAATGGCAGTCTTGTAAACCTTGGAGGCGGAGATTATAAAATATTGGACATCAAAAATAAGGTGATTAAAGAAGTAAAATCGGAAGTAGCTGCTGACCCGAACAATACAACAAGCGCCAATGGAAATATGGACTTTTATCACTTTAAAAA
>JANYAB010000769.1 GCA_025355225.1 Bacteroidota bacterium | reverse complement strand
CAATAGAAAGTCATTATAAAATTGGCGTCATCATGGCCGGGATGCATACGCTGACTGTGGGTTTGCGTTTGGAGAGAGTTGTTTATGCGCCAGAAGTGGTTTTAGTTGATTTGTTTGAAAAGCTTAAAAAGTTGCTTCCTTGTGGTATAGAAGAAATGGATTTTATGTTGTCAACCCGTCAATATTTGCTGCATGAATTCGAGAAATTCAATTGTAAGGAACTGCGGCAAGGGGCGGTACACCTGGACATTTGGTTTGACAACATCAGCATTGATAAAGGAGGTGAGGTGACCATATTTGATTTTGATTTTTGCGGAAACGGCTGGCTTTGTTACGATTTAGCCTATTACATTTTACAGCTTAACAATACGGAGAAAGATGAAACCGAATGCAATCTGAAAACGGAAGCATTTTTAAAGGGTTATGAGTCTATGACAACTTTAAGTGACGAAGAAAAACGCATATTGCCTTTATTGGGTGTCGGTCTTACGTTTTTTTACCTTGGCATTCAATTTCAGCGTTTTGATAATTGGTCGAATACTTTTTTTAATGAGATGTATTTAAAGCGGTACATTAATATGTTTATGAAGAAGTATTTTGAAAAGAATGAGCTTGGATAGAATAAAACTTGACTAACACTGACCCTGGACAATAACGTTTCATCTTTCCAACATTGCAACAAACTAAAAATACTTTCTTATTTTTAAGGTTTAAACAACGCCCATGGAAGAAGATATACCTCCTCATTCAAAAACATCGAAAACAAGTTCACATAAGGAGAAACCCGAAGTTTATGTGCTGCGCGATTGGAAAGAGTATCTTGGGGAATCCTTTTTGATCGTCTTCAGCGTTTTGCTTGCTCTTTTTTTAACCGAATATTTTACCAATCAGCGCGAGAAAAAGGAAACCAGGGAAATACTAAATAATGTGAAGGAAGAACTGATCAAGAATAAAAAGGCCGAGGAAGAGCAATATGCTTACGAAAAGCAGGTCTTAAAAAATATCGACTCCGCATTAAAGTCTAAAGATTTTCAGCAGAAGATCATATCGAATGATGAATTCCATCTTAATTACCTGGCCCCTGCAGGGATTTTGTACCGCGATTTGAGCACGGTCGCCTGGGAAGTAGCTAAAGGTCATAACATTACCGGCAAAGCAAATATTGAACTGATATCAAAACTGACCTCTATTTATGCCGACCAGGCCCGTATAGATAAATTGGAAGATAAAATAGCTGATGTGATTTTAAAATATGAATCGCGCAGGCAGGAAAACGTTCACGCAAGCCTGGTACTGATGCGCGACAATTATAAAGGCTGGGCTTTTGACAGGGCGCCAAGCCTTATTGCCAAATATGATGAGGCCATTAAAATGCTGGATGGCGAAAATTATTAGTAAATCTTAACTAAAAAGCTACCCTGTCATTATTTTAAATGAAAGAAATTTAAACCCGGGTGACAAAAGTTTATCTACCTTTTTGGATAGCCACGGCAGAAAAAATGTATTTTTAGCCGGATTTATGTATTGTAGATGTTTCACAGTTTAGGAAAATACCTGCTTTTATTACGATTAAGTTTCAGAAAGCCCGAGAAATTCAGTGTTTACTGGGCCGAAGTGATGCGCGAAATGGTTTCCGAAGGCATAGGCTCGTTGGGTATCATCGTTATTATTTCGGTATTTATCGGTGCTGTGGCTACCATACAAACTGCGTTTCAATTAGTCAGCGGCTTTATTCCTAAAACTGTAGTAGGCGGCATTACGCGCGATTCGACTATTCTTGAATTTAGTCCAACTATTTCATCACTGGTACTTGCGGGTCGCGTTGGTTCGAGCATTGCTTCGCAGATTGGCACTATGCGGGTTACCGAACAAATTGACGCACTCGAAATTATGGGGGTTAATGCTCCCGGTTACCTCATATCCCCCAAGATCATATCTGGTCTCACAATGATCCCGCTATTGGTGATTGTTTCAGTGGCATTGGGATTGACAGGGGGGTACCTGGCTTGCGCAGCTTCTAATGATGTATCTACGGCTGATTATCTTGCTGGTTTAACCGATAGCTTTAATCCTGTAATTGTTACCGTTTGCGCGGTTAAATCTATTGCCTTTGGGTTTATTATCACCTCCATTTGCGCATACCAGGGCTATTATACATCTGGCGGTGCACTCGAAGTAGGGCAGGCGGCAACAAGGGGCGTTGTTTATAGTTGCATTATGATTTTATTTGCTGACCTGATTATATCCCGCATGCTGCTATGATCGAGATCAAAAACATCCATAAAAATTTTGGTGAAAATCACGTACTGCAAGGGATAAGCGCGGAATTTAAACCGGGGATGAACAACCTGGTTATAGGGGGCTCCGGATCGGGAAAGACTACTTTACTCAAATGCATAGTAGGCCTGCACGAGCCTGATGAAGGTGAGGTGCTTTATAATGGCGAAAATTTTACCACCATGCATTTCAGGGAAAGGGTGCCCATTCGCAAACAAATAGGTATGCTTTTCCAGAATTCAGCTTTGTTTGATTCGATGACTGTTGAGCAGAATATCATGTTTCCGCTTAACCTGTTCACCGATATGCCAAAAGATGAAAAGCTGGACAGGGCCAATTTTTGTCTTAAAAAAGTGAACCTGGAGGGTAAAAACAAATTGTTGCCCTCCGAACTTTCGGGCGGTATGAAAAAAAGGGTCGGTATTGCACGGGCCATATCCATGCAACCGAAATACCTCTTCGTTGACGAACCGAACTCGGGACTCGACCCGCTGACGGCTATCCTGATCGATAACCTGATCAACGAAATTACTGAAGAATACAACACCACTACAGTAATCGTAACACATGATATGAATTCGGTAATGGGGATAGGAGATCATGTTTTATTTTTAGACAACGGCAAAAAATGGTGGGAGGGCTCAAAAAATGAGATTGCCCATACCAATAATAAAGAACTGAACGAATTTGTATTTGCCAGTAAATTTATGAGGGCAGCGAGAGCAAAACTTTAGTTTGGAAGTCCGAAAGTCCGAAAGACCGAAAGTCAGGAGACGGAAGTCAGAAACGATTTTGGGTTGAAGAAAAAAAATGGAAAGCTTATTGTAATTTTGACCGATTTAAAAATCTTCCGGACTTTCCGACTTATGCGGACTTTCGGACTTAAAAAAGAATGATCCAACTACTCACCCCCACACACTGGAAAGACTATGAACTGATTGATTGCGGCGACTTTGAAAAGCTGGAGCGTTTTGGCAATATTGTAATCATCAGGCCCGAGCCACAGGCAGTTTGGAGCAAGCAATTATCCCAGGGCGAGTGGCAACGACTATACCATATTAAATTTAAAGGCCGGTCTGCTACTTCAGGCGAGTGGTTAAAAAAGAATCCTGCTACGCCCGACCGCTGGCATATAGAGTATAAAAATTCTGAAGTCGCGATCAGGTTAAGACTGGCTTTAACTTCCTTTAAGCATGTTGGCGTTTTCCCCGAACAGGCTGTTAACTGGGATCATATTTCCCAAACGCTGAAAAAATTTAAAACACCAGAACCTAAAGTATTAAATCTGTTTGCCTACACGGGCGGCGCTTCATTAATAGCGCAGGCCGCCGGCGCCGATACCACGCATGTGGATTCAATTAAACAGGTAGTAAACTGGGCCAATGAGAACCAGGAGTTATCCGGTCTGAATAATATTCGCTGGGTGGTGGAAGATGCGCTGAAGTTTGTAAAACGCGAACTGAAACGTGGCAAAAAATATCACGGTATCATTCTTGATCCACCCGCGTTCGGGCATGGCCCCAATGGCGAGAAGTGGAAGCTGGAAGACAATATCAACGAAATGATGAGGGATGTGGTGCAGTTGCTCGACCCGGAAGAACATTTCCTGATACTCAATACCTATTCGTTGGGCTTCTCCTCCGTTATCGTAGAAAACCTGATTAAGGGCGCTTACCCCCAGGTGCAAAGCCTCGAAACAGGCGAGCTTTATCTGCAGGCAACGTCTGGAGTAAAATTGCCATTGGGGGTGTTTGGGAAGTTTTCAACAGTAAAAGTATAAAACCCAATTTGTCATCCTGAACGCAGTGAAGGATCTTCTAAAAGGGATAGATGGGTGAACATGCCTATCGCAGAAGATTCTTCACTGCGTTCAGAATGACAGGGAGAAAACATCTTCAATAATTATTCTTTATTTTAGCACATATGCCGAAACTAAAAGCTGTAACCCTTATTCTCTTTTACTTTTTTCCTACCCTGCTTTTCGCCCAGCAGCGCTATGACATCATCCTGAAAAACGGGAAGATCGTTAATGGTACGGGTAATCCCTGGTTCCATGGCGATGTTGGTATTGTTGGCAATAAAGTAATCAAGATTGGCGATCTTTCAAAGGACAAAGCTGATAAAACAATTGATGCAACAGGGCTGATTGTTGCGCCCGGCTTTATTGATGTACATACCCATATTGAAGGTGATGAAAAGAAGACTCCCACGGCTGATAATTTCATTTATGATGGAGTAACTACGGTGATCACCGGCAACTGCGGTACCTCGAATATTGATATTAAAAAGTATTTCAACCTGCTGGATAGTATTAAGCTTTCCATCAATGTTGGTACATTGATAGGGCACAATGATGTGCGCGCAGCAGTTTTGGGCGAGGGAGCTGTAACACCTGATTCAGCACAATTGCTCAAAATGGAAGGGTTGGTAGAACAAGCTATGCGCGATGGAGCAATGGGATTTTCAACCGGCTTGATCTACACGCCGGGTAACTATTCAAAAACAGATGAAGTGGTGGCTTTGGCCAAATCGGCGGCAAAATACAAGGGCATATACACTTCGCATATGCGGAATGAGTCGGATAAAATATTTGAAGCGATTACCGAAGCCATTGACGTAGGCCGGCAGGCAAAAATGCCTGTAGAAATATCGCATTTTAAAGTAGGATTGCCGAACTGGAACCGATCGGATGAGATGATCGCGATGGTTGAAAAGGCCCGGGCAGAGGGTCTGGATGTAACAGTCGACCAATATCCCTACACCGCCAGCAGCACCACCCTGAATGTTTTATTGCCCGATTGGCTGCTTGCCGGCGGCCGGGATTCGGTATTGAAAAGACTGTCAGATCCGTTAATACACAAAAAAGTGGTTGATGAGATGATCAAGGACATGAAACGGCGCGGCCGCCAGCACTTTGATTACGCGGTGGTGGCACATTGCGAGGGCGATACATCGCTTAATGGAAAGAACATTATGCAGATCAACCTGAAAAAAGGCCGGCCGTCAACCATACCCGATGAGATAGAAACCATACTGGATATCACCAAAGTTGGCAGTGCGACAATGGTGTTTCACGGTATGAATGAAGCCGACGTTGAAAATATTTTGAAATTCCCCCTTACCATGGTGGCATCGGATTCGGGCATACGCGAATTTGGTTCGGGAGTTCCGCACCCGCGTGGTTATGGCAGTAACGCCCGTGTTTTGGGTTACTATGTTCGCGAAAAGCACTTGATACGATTGGAAGATGCGGTGCGTAAAATGACTTCCTTGCCCGCTCAAAAGTTCCATCTCGTGGGCCGTGGACTATTACAGCCGGGCATGTTTGCGGATATTGTTATCTTTGACGCCAATACAGTTAAGGACGAATCAACTTTTGAGCACCCGCACGCATATTCAACAGGTTTTAAATATGTTTTGGTAAATGGTAAACTAACTGTTGATAATTTTAAGCACCTTGGTACCCGAAATGGTGCTATTTTGCGTGGCCCCGGATATTAACGAAATGAAAAAAATGAAATTTAAAAAAATCGCACTTTCTACCTCACTGGTTCTTGCATCATTGGTGCTTTTTACCAACTGCAGTCAAAACAGCAGCGCCACAAAAATCAGTAATAAACCAGTTGCATCGGCAGAAAAAGCAAAAAAGACCGAAGACACAGTTGCAGCCCAACCCGTGAATTATCCTCCGATAAACCATGTGCAATACGATTCGTTAATGAAACGCCTGGCGCACGGCGACACAACGGGAAAATGGCCTGTAAAGAATGCGCCTTATCCTTTACCCGGCGCAATATTGCCTTATAAAAGGGTTGTAGCATTTTATGGCAACCTCTATGCAAAAAAGATGGGTATTTTGGGAGAATTGCCGCCAAAAGAAATGTTAGCCAAACTGAAGGGCGAAGTAAAGAATTGGGAAAAAGCTGATCCCTCTACACCTGTTCAGCCAGCATTGCATTACATAGCGGTTGTGGCCCAGGGATCTGCCGGCAAGGACGGCAAATACAGGTACCGCATGCCTAACAAGGGAATTGATTCCGTTATAAGCCTGGCGAAAAAGGCGCATGCCATAGTGTTTTTAGATGTGCAGGTGGCTTTAAGCAATATACATGCTGAATTACCTTTATTGGCAAAATACCTGGCCATGCCGCAGGTTCATTTTGGCATGGATCCTGAATTCTCCATGAAAGATGGTGTTACCCATCCAGGCAAAAAAATCGGCACTTATGATGCCGCTGATATCAACTATGTATCTGGTTTCCTTGCCGACCTGGTAAAAAAATATAACCTGCCTCCAAAAATTTTAATTGTACACCGTTTCACAAAAAAGATGGTGACGAACTATAAAAGCATTAAACTGCACAAAGAAGTGCAATTAGTGATGGATATGGACGGATGGGGCGAACCCGATCTTAAAACCGGTACCTACCGCTATTTTATTCATGACGAACCGGTACAGTTTACAGGGTATAAACTTTTTTATAAAAATGATATAAAAAAGGCGCCTCACCACATGCTTACCCCAACTGAAGTATTAAAGTACAAACCGTATCCAATTTATATTCAGTACCAGTAGCGTTCATGGTTGATGGTTCATAGTTCATAGCCAATAGAGTTTCCGCTGTGAGCCATCAACTATGAACCATGAACTATCAACTATGGTGAAATTCGGTATCATCGGTTGCGGGCGTATTAGCCACCGGTTTATGCAGGGGCTTAAACAGGTGGATGATGCTTCTTTGGTAACGGCCTGGTCCCGGCGGCCCGAAACTGTTAAACAGTTTGTTGATCAATATGGTGGTAAAGCCTGCAATAGTCTTGATGAACTATTGGGAAGCGACATTGATGCAGTGTACATTGCCACCTTGCCGGACAGTCATTCAGCTTATAGTATTGCCGCGTTAAAAGCTGGGAAACATGTGCTGTGCGAAAAACCGGCTGCTGTAAATTTGGCGCAGCTTGAACCTGTTCTGCACCTCGCCAAAACAAAAGGACTGCTATTTATGGAGGGAATGAAGCCTCCGTTTTACCCACTATATAAACGTTTAAAAGAATATTTGATGGTTGATCCCATCGGTGCGGCAGGTTACGTGCGTGCAGGATCAGCAGTGATGGATTGTCCGCCTGAACATCCGAATTATAGTTATGACCTGGTTGGGGGCTCTATTATGCAGATTGCGCCATACGAAGCTTTCCTGGCACTCGATTGGCTGGGCCCGATGACCGATATCCAGGCTATGGGGCGTTTTAGCGGGAAGCAGATCGATATGTTTTCCATCTTCCAGACTCAACACAAAGAAGGCTATGCGCAGCTTTACTGTGGATTCGACTTACATGGTAAAGGTGATGCATTGATTTCTGGTCCGTTGGGACATATTACCATTCATAAAAACTGGTGGAACCCGGCAAAGGCAACCATTGATTACGTAGACGGGCGGCTAGTCGAACTGGATGAACCCTATGTCGCTGGAGGCCTAAACTACGAAATAGAACATTTTTGCGAACTCATCCGCAATGGGAAAACTGAAAGCCCTATCATCACACATGAACTATCGAGGCAAATGATCGCCATGCTTGAAGAAGCAAGGAAACAGGTTGGGTTGAAGTTTGAGGGGGAATAAATAATTGTCTGAATTTTAGACTTACGAAGTTTTTAAACGACGTAGTCCTCAACGAGGCCATTGAAAACAAACAATTCCGAGTTAAACTTCGTAAGTCTTTTTCTAAAGGGTCAATCACTTCTTAAGCTTTTCACCGGGTTAACAATAGCCGCTTTGACCGACTGAAAACTAATAGTTAACAACGCGATAAGTATAGCTGCGAAACCCGAAAAAAGAAATACCCATAAAGGAATATTGATGCGGTATGCAAAACCTTGAAGCCAGTTATTCATTACCCACCAGGATATTGGGGAAGCTATAAATAAAGCAATGACAATAAGCTTAACAAAGTCCTTAGATAGCATAGCAGTTATACTGCTTACCGATGCACCCAATACTTTCCGGATACCTATTTCTTTTTTGCGTTGTACTGCATTAAAGGCTGACAAACCCAGTAAGCCAAGACACGAGATCACAATAGCGATGATGGCAAAACAAATAAACAGTCTGCCAAACCGTTCCTGCGCAATGTATTGCTGGTTATAGGCTTCGTCGGCAAAGAAGTATACGAACGGTAATCCTGGTGCTATTTGTTTCCAGGCAGCGTTTATTTTATTTACAGTTGATCTTACATTTTCGGACGAGATATCAATGGTTAATACCGTAAAATTATAAGGGTTTAAAGTTAAAGTAAGCGGTTGTACTTTCTCAAGGAAGGAATGGAAATGAAAATCTTTTACTACGCCGATAATCGTACCCTCGTGATTTAGCTGAAAAAACGATTTCCCAATCGCTTCGTCCGGGTTTGTAAAACCTAAACTCTTTGCCATCGTTTCGTTGATCAGCATGGTTTTTAATGTATCGGATGCTATGTTTTTTGAAAACCCCCGGCCGGCGATCACATTTACCTGGAATTGCTTTAAAAAATCTTCATCAATAAAATAAGCGTCTGTTCTTTGCTCCTGTTTCTCACCATTACTATTCTGAATAACGGTTTTATATTGATTATTGGGTGTGCCCGGTATAGACGATGAAATGCTGACCCGGCCAACCCCCGGGATGGCGGCCAGTTGCTGCTTCATGGCTTCAGAATTTCGAATTACCCGGTTATCAAACTGGAAATCAACGACCAGCTTATGATCTTTCTGAAAACCCAATTCCTGGTTTTGCATAAAATCGAGCTGCTTGTAAACCATTACGGTGGCTATGATGAGGAAA
>JANYAB010000730.1 GCA_025355225.1 Bacteroidota bacterium | reverse complement strand
CGGAGATGGCCGCCGATTTCACCAGGCGTTCCTACGGAACGCGTTTGCATCTTATTATTTTTTCTACCAACCAGACGTCCCCATGGGACGAAAAAACAAAAAATGCGTCCCGTAGGAACGCTTGGTCGGTAGAAATCGACCCAAAAACGCCTTTTCGTTCCATGGGAACGTTTGGTGGTCGCCGAATTAAAGGTATCAGAGCGATATGTGCACCTGATTTTTGTGGGTTAACTTAAACTCCGGAGACCATGCGGAGACGGAAAATTTCAAATTGAGATTCCGGTCAACCGCGCACAATTTTCAATGAGCTGATCCTGCAATTTCAAGTCATCCGCAATCGTGTTATAACGCGCCGTCTTTTTGTGGTAGAAATATTTGCCGCTTACTTTTGCTTTAGGATCATTGCTGACCGCTAACCACGCTTGTGTCTGGTACCCCTGTTCCAAATCATCCGGCGCACCAGCCCCGCCCATTTTGGTGGCTACCCAACCCGGGTCCACCGCGTTGGCAAAAACATCCGGCCACTTACGCGCAAGTACTTTCGCCAACATCAATACATATAATTTGGTATCAGAATACGAAGGTTTATCCGTCCATCCAGAATGGCCAGATAAATGCATACCTGAACTTAAATAGATCAAGCGCTCCGGCCGGGTCATTAAAGCCGTAAGGATATACGGCGCCAGGGTATTCACATGTAACAATTGCTCCGCGGAAGTTCGGTAAACGCCGGCATTATGAATAACCGCATTAAAAGTACCTAAAGCATTGGCCTTATCAGCTAATCCTTTAGTCTCCTGGATATCAGACAGATCAGCGATCAATACATCCTTAGCTCCAGGCACACTTTTCAGCGCTTGCTCCCCACGGCCGTCACTGCGCGCATGAAGAAATACCTCATGCCCCTCTCCTACTAATTGTTTTGCTGCCATTTGTCCAAGCCCGTCGGCAGAACCGGTAATGAATATTTTCATACCGGTAAAATTAACATTAACCCGATTTGTTTGAAATCATCCCCTAATTCCTGACATCCAGTCGACACTATTTTTTCATTCTGTGCTTATCTTTGTACATCAAAGATCCAAGCATCCTTTCCTCCGCAGGCACCAGCCAAATCCAAGCATCATCTGCTTTTCGCGCACCCTAAGGCACCGGATCTTTAGCATTCACATTTAAAAAGATTTTCATAAATGAGACAACTAAAAATTAGTGAGTCGATCACCAATCGGGAGACCGCGTCGTTGAATCAATATTTGTCAGACATTGCCAAGATTCCGATGATCACCCCGCAGGAAGAAGTGATCCTGACTCAAAAAATAAGAGCAGGCGACCAGGCCGCGCTGGAAAGATTGACAACCGCCAATTTGCGCTTCGTCGTTTCTGTCGCCAAACAATACCAAAGTTCGGGCCTGACGCTGGGCGACCTGATCAACGAGGGCAACCTGGGCCTGGTCAAAGCGGCTAAACGCTTTGATGAAACCAAAGGGTTTAAATTTATTTCGTATGCCGTTTGGTGGATTCGCCAGTCCATCCTGTCCGCTATTGGCGAACAATCGCGCATGGTACGTTTACCCTTGAACCAGGTAGGCGACCTGTCCAAAATTGCCAAATCGGCTTCAAGATTGGAGCAGGTTTATGAAAGGCAACCGACACCAGAAGAAATAGCTGATGACCTGGAAACGACTGTCGAAAAGGTGAGCAATTCGCTGGCGCATTCTGGCAAGCACCTGTCCTATGATACGCCTTTTAACAGCGAGGAAGACAATACCTTACTGGATGTACTGCAAAGTCAGGGGCCGGGTACCGATAAAGAACTGATTGATGAGTCCTTAAGCACCGAGATCGCCAACAGCATGCGTTCGCTGGATGCAAAGGAGCGGGATATTTTGGAGCTGTTTTTCGGCTTGAAGCACCAGCAGCCGCTGAGCCTGGAAGAGATCGGGGACAAGTACCACCTCACCCGGGAACGGGTACGCCAGATCAAGGATAAAGCTTTGACCCGTTTGCGCAGCAATAACAACACCCGGACACTGAAAACATACTTGAATTAAGTAAACAAAAATTAATTTTACCTTATTCTATATACATGAAAACTGAAAAAGCCATATTAGCCGGAGGCTGCTTCTGGGGAGTTGAAGAACTCATCCGGCAACTGCCCGGCGTCATATCGACCATCGTCGGTTATACCGGCGGGAATGTCAAGAACGCTACCTACCGCAATCACGGCACCCATGCCGAAGGCATCGCCATTACCTTTGACCCGGAACAGCTACCCTACCGGAAGCTGCTCGAATATTTTTTTATGATCCATGACCCGACCACGCGGAACCGGCAGGGTAATGATCTTGGCACTTCTTATCGTTCGGCTATTTTTTATTTGGATGAAGCGCAGCATAATACGGCCAATGAATTGATTGCTGAAATGGAAAAATCAGGCAAATGGCCCGGCAAGATCGTTACTGAAGTTGCACCGGCTGGTGATTTCTGGGATGCTGAAAAAGAACACCAGGATTACCTGCAAAAGAACCCCTGGGGATATACCTGCCATTTCGAACGGCCCGACTGGAAACTTGATCAATGAAAGCTTCGTTGAGGGTTCGATTCGCCCCCTCCGACTTCCCGCTATTTTTAATATTTTATTGCTTTAATTTTTTTAAACTCCATAATATTGACTGTAGATAGGAAATGTTTATGCTTTACCTTCACTTATTTCACAAAACTAATTAACCGTAATAACCTGATTATCAGGCATATTTTAAACTTTCCAAAAATATCAGAAACGGTATTATGGGTTCGAATCCCTCCGACTCCACCACTATCCAACGCGGAGGGTCTCTCCGGGGATCTTGTGGGGGACAGAAAAATTTTGATTGCCCTACGGACTACCAAGCCGCTTTACGAAAGCAGGGCGGCTTTTTTCTTGTCTAATGTAGTCTGGAGACTACGTGCACAGTCATCCGAAGTCAGAGACTCGGACAGCGGGGGCGCTAAAATTCCGCGAACATAAAAAAAAGCACGGACGCTTAAAATTTATGCGGCCGATATACACGAAAATCTGATGAGGGATGAAAGCTATATGTTGATGAAACACAGGTCACTAATCTGTAAGGCCCGGTAACCGTTTGCAAAAGAGCAAACCTTGATAGCATTTTGCAATGCTCTTTTGCAAACG
>JANYAB010000692.1 GCA_025355225.1 Bacteroidota bacterium | reverse complement strand
ACCGGTCTCGATCCCCAGGCGCGCCGGAATTTATGGGACCTGATCCGCGAAATACGCGATAACGGCACCACAGTTGTAATTACCACTCACTATATGGATGAGGCAGAGGAATTGTGCGATCGCGTAGCTTTTATTGATGGCGGACACATTATCGGTATTGATACCCCCGATCATTTTATCGATCAGTTGGTAGCATCAGGCTTCGAACGTAAAAAACAGGTTAAACTGGCAAGCCTGGAGGATGTATTTATTAATATGACGGGCAAAGAGTGGCGGGAGGAGTAAGTCGGAAGTCTTAAGTTCTGAGTCTTGAGTATTGAGTTTAAACTGATAAAACTTCCGGACTTTCGGTCTTTCCGACTTCCGGACTAAAAATAAACGAATGACTAACAACAAACCATACAGCAATACGAGGGCTACGTTGGCAATAGCCAAAGCCAGTTTCAGGTCTATCATACGCAGCCCTTCGGCTGTGGTGTTCAGCCTGGCTTTCCCTTTAATTTTTATTATCGTGTTTGCTAACATTGGCGGGGGAGGGATATCCGTTGATGTAGGTGTAGCGAAAACCTGCGATACCAGCAGCGACATCTACCAGGCACTGAAAAGCATCAAGATGGTAAACCTGATAAAAGACCAAACGCCGGAGGAAATGAATTCAAATCTTTTGAAAGGAAGAATTGATGTGATACTTGATATTAAAACTACGCAAACAATGCCCCGTTTTATAATCGATGCGCGTTATACCAAAGCATCACAGGAAAAAGGAAATATTTTTAAATCTGTTTTAAACAATATTTTCTATGAGATGAATAAATACATACCTAACCCTCCTCCGTCCATTGCCGAAATTCATGAAACCACTGTAAGCGGTCGTGAATATAAATATATCGACTTTATATTGCCGGGTATGCTCGGCTTCTCGTTATTGAGCAGCGGTGTGTTTGGTACCGCCTTCGTATTCCTGAGTTTGCGTTTAACGCTGGTGATCAAACGCTTTTTTGCCACCCCGGTTAAGCGGTACAGTATTGTTTTGGGTGAAGCCATTGCCCGGTTGGTTTTTGCCTTATTAGGGGCGTTGTTTATCATCGCTGTAGGTCATTTTGCTTTTGGGTTTACGCTGATACATGGGACAATTACCGTGCTGAATATGTTGGTTCTTTCTGCGATTGGCCTCGTCATATTTATGGGATTTGGCTTTATTATTTCGGGCATTGCCAAAAACGACAGCTCCGTGCCGCCGCTTTCTAATATCATTACGCTGCCGCAATTCTTATTGTCGGGTACGTTTTTTGCAACTACGGCTTTCCCCACCTGGCTGCAATCCATCAGCAGGGTGTTGCCATTAACCCATTTAAACGATGCTATGCGCAAGGTGGCTTTCGAAGGCGCATCGCTTGGCGATGTGACACATCAATTGCTGATACTGGCTATGTGGTTTGTAGGTATTTATATCATTGCGGTGAAAACATTTAAGTGGGAGTGATGTGAATTCGGAGCGCGGAAGTGCGAATGCGGAATGATGAATGTGGTATGAAGTTATCATCCCATATTCAAAAATGACTAATGACCAATGACTAGTGTCCATCGCATTAATTTTATGTTAATCTTAAAGTAAATTTCAGCTTAAGTTATTTTGATTTGTATATTTGACTCTTATACACTTATTGTGTATTTTAAACACTAAGTGATTACAAAACCTAAAAAAATTCAAAATGAGCTTAATAATTGACGTTCACGCCCGCCAGATACTTGATTCGCGTGGAAATCCTACTATAGAAGTAGATGTTTTAACCGAAAACGGGTCCTTTGGCCGTGCTGCAGTGCCTTCGGGTGCATCAACCGGCGCACATGAGGCAGTTGAACTTCGTGATAATGACAAAGCCGTTTATATGGGCAAGGGCGTATTGCAGGCCGTAGCCAATGTAAATGATAAACTGGCCAAAGAGCTGCAAGGCATTGATGTATTTGAACAAAATATGATCGACACCCTGATGATCGAGATCGATGGAACAGAGAACAAAGGTAATATTGGCGCTAACGCCATATTAGGTGTTTCTTTGGCAGTTGCCAAAGCTGCCGCACAGGAAAGCCGTCAGCCTTTATACCGTTATATAGGCGGTGTTAACGCGAACACATTACCTATCCCGATGATGAACATCATCAACGCCGGCGCTCACTCTGATGCACCGATCGCATTCCAGGAATTTATGATCATGCCCGTTGGCGCTCCTTCTTTTTCGGAAGCGTTAAGGTGGGGAACAGAAGTATTCCATAATTTAAAAAAGATATTACATGACAGGGGCCTGTCGACCGCCGTTGGTGATGAGGGTGGTTTTGCCCCGGCCTTTGATGGTATTGAAGATGCCGTTGAAACCGTGCTGAAAGCAATTGCAAAAGCTGGCTACAAAGCGGGTGAGGAGATATGCCTGGCGTTAGATTGTGCTGCTTCTGAATTTTATGCAGACGGCAAGTACAATTATGCGAAATTTGAAGGCAAAAATGGTGCTGTTCGCACCAGCGCTGAGCAGGTAGAATTCCTGGCTCAGTTAGCAGAAAAATACCCGATCATTTCCATCGAAGACGGCATGTCTGAAGATGACTGGGCCGGCTGGAAATTATTGACCGAGAGGCTTGGTGCTAAAATTCAGCTGGTAGGGGATGACCTGTTTGTAACCAACGTAACCCGTTTACAAAGGGGCATTGATGAGGATACAGCTAATTCTATCCTGGTAAAGGTTAACCAGATAGGTACCTTAACCGAAACCATTAACGCGGTAACCTTGGCGCAAACCAATGGCTACACTTCGGTAATGAGCCACCGCTCGGGCGAAACAGAAGATTCGACCATTGCAGACTTAGCCGTAGCGCTGAATTGCGGACAGATAAAAACCGGTTCAGCTTCCCGTTCAGACAGGATCGCTAAATACAACCAGTTGTTGCGTATAGAAGAAGAATTAGGCGACAGCGCAAGGTTTATCGGTAAGAATTTTAAATATTTTAAGAATAGGTAAGACACGATTAAATGGATTAGCAGGATAATCGTGCCAATCTCTTAATCATTCAATCGTGTTCAGACAATATATTAAAGCCCCGATTTGGTCGGGGCTTTTTTGTTGAACTAAATTTGTATAGATTATTTTTTACACCACCCAATTCATTTTAAATTCCATCCTGGTAATCCTTTAATCCTGAAACGGCGCAGCCTTCTTGAACACCGTTAAAAA
>JANYAB010000644.1 GCA_025355225.1 Bacteroidota bacterium | reverse complement strand
GAAATCATGCAGGAATATCAGTAAAACGGGACGGCAGGAAACTTTGTTTCCCGCCACGGTTCGGAGCTTCCTATATTTATTAAAAAATAAGTACAGCTTCAACAGAAACAAACTTTGCAATAATATCATTAACTCTTATTGCTATCGTTGTACTGCTTGTTTCGTACTCAAATGATATATCTAAAATATCGTTGTTCCTGGCGGTAAACCCTTTACCAGGCACATGCTTCCATGCTTCCAATCGCCAGCCATCAAGTGTTAACCTGCATTTTATGGCATAGACACTGTTTGGGATTTCTATCTCAACAAAACCTTCAAAACAATCAATTTCCTTGTATTTGGCCGTTTCTTTAAATTTCTTTTTAACCGAATTGAGCTTGGCTGTAATATCCTCTTTTATGGTAATTAACTTTGAGAGCACATGCTTAACCTGTTTGCCGGACCGGGCGCGAAACGAAGGTGTTAAATTATTTTTTCGAAGCTTTTTATATAGATCGACTGCGGTGGCTGTGGATTCCTTCAATAATAATTGCCTTAATTCTTTGTGCTTTTTTCTATTTTCAATAGTCTGAATAAAATCATTTAATAGCGGATAGTATGGGTTTGCACTTATTGCCGCACGAATATCATCCGTTAAGTAATGCTTGATCTTGTCAACGAAAGAGCTGATAATTACCTGTTTAAAACTATTGTTTGCTATTTTTTGGTTTTCATGCTCTTTCCAAACCGGGGATAAAATAACAAAGAATACAGGCTTATTATTTTCTACACAATGTTCCTTAAGAATATGGTTTTGGTAAAGATTTAAAGGATTATCTAAAACGTGATTGATCTTAAATTCAATAGCTATTACAAACTGTTTTGTTTTAATAAGTATGTCAATCCTTTTATGCTCTTCCGTCGGGTCTTCAGATATCACCTGTGCGTCGGTGATATCATTCAATACAAAATCGGGGTTGGCTACAATGTCATTTTCGATAACCATGTATCCATTGTTACTTAGCTTTCCTATTGTACCATGTGTTTTAAGGTCGTGGCAATTTGTATCAAATAATGCCTTTATAAACAAATTTCCTATCTCATGACTTTCGTTTGGATCAAAGAAATAACTTAAAAGATTGGCAATAGGAACCTCCTTGCCCGAAACTTTGAGTATATCTAAATACGTTTTCTTAAAAGGTGGTATTTGAGCATGTAATTTTAGTAGTTCTGATTGGAGTGAAGATATTATAGTTTCATTTTCTGCGGACATTATGATTTGGTTGAAATTGGCTGTGAAGGTAGATTTATGGGTGTTGATAAAAAGGAATTAAAGCATAATCCCAGGTACCATCAAACCCTTTTACGTAACTTATTATTAGGCATGTTGCATCCTGATCGGAGTTATTTAAGAAACTCCCCGGTTTGTTGGTGACAACACCGAACAAAGGCAACATCCGGTTTGTTGGTGACAACACCGAACAAAGGCGGCTACATCGCCAAATGCTTACACGGCTTAAGGGAAAAACTTACGAAGTTTTTAAACTTCGTAAGTTTATATTCAATTGATTATAAGCTAATTACAAATATTTCATATTGTCATTAGGTATCCGGTCTATCAGTTTAGCGTAGGGGTCTATACCCACATTTACCGGCTTACCCTTAACCACCACCGTAATGGTATGGTCACCTGCTGTGAACCTGTATTTTTTAAGATATAAAGGATTAACTTGCGAACGACCCTCCTTGTTATTACTGTTCGCTGCAAACACACCAATATCTATATAATCGTTCATGTCTTTAGCGGGTACATCGTTGCCTTTATTATCGATCCAAACCTTAGCGACATTTACCTTCAGCCTAACCTTGTACTCATTATTTTTGCCCGTAGGTACCGCCTTCACGTCGGTCACTTTATTATCATAAAGGGTAATCTTTTGCCAGGTATCGGTTAAATAGTATTGCAGGGAATCGGGAACGTGCTTTTGCAAATAGCGATACAGGTCATTACTGCCGGCAAACGGAGGTTTACTTTTAAAAGCGTAGGCATTTTTAAACTCGCGTAAAGCTATGTTGATGCTATCTTCACCAATGAGGTCGCGCAATCCATATAAAGCTACACTTGCTTTGCCACCCCATTCAAACCATTGGTCGGCTTTGATCAGCGGATGTTCCTTTTCTTCCAGCCGCCTCCTGATAAATAAATAGAACCACAACTGATCCTGCAATATGGATTTCATATTCGCCTTGCCATATTTCTTTTCGGCCATTACAAGGGCGCTGTAAGTGGCCAATCCTTCGGGGATCACCAACGAACCTACCGTGTTATTAGGCGCTACCTGGAATCGCCACCATTGTTGCGCAAGCAGCCGCGTAGTGTTAAAATAGCAATAATCAAACTGGTTGGGGTTGGTAAAATCGGCATTCCAGGCATAGTATTCGGCATAGCTATTCATGGTGGTCAATGATGCATCATGCGGGCTATAAACCGATCCTTCCACCAGCCGCATGTCCTTAAATGGAAACGCCCCATAAATTGAGCTAAAATATTGCAGGCCATCGTTGTAGGCAGCTCTAAACCGGTTAATGTTGGCGTTATGGTCAGGATGATAATAAATATCAATATTCACTGGATGATCCAACTGCACACTATCATGCAGTACGGCATATTTTGCTGACAGCACGCCGACCGGCACATACATATCCGGTTTGGTTTGCACATAGTGGAAATAATTACGTCCATTTTGCTTCCATTGCTTTTCTAATTCGCCGGGCGCAATCGCTGTTTGGTCGCCTGACGTGCTCACCGTAATATCCATGCTTAAGAGGTCCTGGGCCTTACCCGCCTTCAGTGTGGCAATCCCTTCAGGATCGTTCTGTGCTACTTCTTCCTCCTCTTTTTTGGGCAGGCCAGCTTTTTTGCGGACATAAGGGCTATTGATCTCATCATCATCGTCATAACCTAATCCTGGCAATCCACCAGTAAAAAACGTACCGTTTCGGGTCAGTTTTTGGCCATAAAGCCCATTTTTGAAACCTCTATAAACGATAGATGAATTTATTTCGAGAACAGAAGAATCACCCGGTGCAAGGGGCTTCTGAAACTGGTACAAGCGAAATTCGGCAGTATCCTTCTTCGGCCTGAACCAACTGAACATTGCGCGATCATATAACAGCGGATAAGTAAATGGCACCAATTTTCCATCCTCTTTGATGGAATAATCAGTCAGTTCATCACCATCAAGCAACAGCTTTGAAATTGGTTTCCCTGTTTTATTTACAACGGTTATAAAGGCTTTAACAAATTGTTGCTGTTTATCCGGGAAAAGATCAACATACATTTTAATACGGGTTACTTTTGGCAATGGCAGGCTTTGATATTTCTTTAAGTTTTTTTCATAAATAATTGCCCGGTCGTCGCCCTCCATTTTCGTCAGGGAAACATTTAAATAACTGACATTATAGTAAACATAGGCGCCAACTCCCAAAAAAGCGATCGCTACAATTCCAGTAAATATTTTCGTCCTGGTGTCAAATCGCTCGACCACCAACTGGAACCTTTCCTTAAGTGAGGTAGTCACGCCCCGGTAGTAGAATAAAGCCGAAACAATGATCAGCAGCCCTCCGCAAACCAGCCAGTACAGGTTAAACCAATTGATCGGGGCAAGCATGTGGCCAAAGCCATCCATATCCGAAACCCCGTACCAGGGGGTATAAGAGTAGGTCAGCAAATTATAATTAAATATCCCGGTTGTATTCAAAAAAAATACAATTACCCAAACAGATACGGCAATACCATGTGCCACAAATTTGCTGTTGATAACCACATGCACCACATAGGAAAATATGACCATTTCTAACAACCGGGGCAGGGTAACGGCGAACACAAACAGCACATAAAATGAAAGATTAAAATGAAAATACCCTTTTATTACCTGTACCACTATTCCTGTAAATACGGGGATAATTGATAATCCAAATCCAAGAATAAGCAGGGCAAAAAGCTTGGATCCGTTTAAAACCCAGTTAGGTGGTGGCAGCGAATCGTTAATGAACGAGTAACGGGTTACCCTATCGCGATGAAGTGTTTCGCCCGTGTAAAATATGATGATGAAAAAGATAAAAAAAGGGAATACATTATTAAATAAATCCATAAGCATCACCGTGCGCGGAAAATAAGGCACCCCGTAATCCTGAATGCCCATCCAGAAAACAAAGCCCAGGAAAACAACCCCGCTCGACAGGATGATCCAGAAGTAATTATCCCTGATAATATTGCTCAGCTCAATTTTGGTAAGATTAAAAAGCGTGCTGCGGTTGTACCTGCCGATGAAGCTTACCTTCGTGCTGTGCATAACAGGGCGTTTAACTTTTGATACCACGTCATCGATAGCTGCTTTATCTCTTTTCCCGCTGAAGAACTTTTCGAAATTGAAGCAGATATAAGTATAGATCAATATAACCAACCCTATACCCGACCACAGCAAACGGTTCAACAAAAAAGCTCCGCTAATAGGGAATAACGTGGTGTTTTTTTGGATGGACGTGGCTGAATTGGCTATAACGCGCACACCTGATAATCCAAAAGCATCAGAAAGGGTGGTGATCGTGGGGCTGTTGGTGTGATCAAGGAAGAATATGGACAAAAAATATCCCAAAAACAAAAGTATGCCGCCGCTATAGATCACTTTTACATTCCGCGTAATGGCAACCAGGCCGAAAAACAAGGAGGACGTAAAGATGATGTTGGGCAATGCAATGGTTATAAATGGATGCAGGTAATAAATAAGTTCATTGGGGCCGTATTCCTTAGGGTCCTTCCAGCCCATAAGGGGGCCAACTTTGGTGCCGATATAAGCCCCGATGAGGACCGCGCTCGCTATAAAAAGCATGCACAAAAACGAACCCAGGTAGCGCCCCCAGAAATACCCCGCTTTGGTGATGGGATACGTAAGGTAATAGTCTTTTGTATTGAATTCGATATCGCGGTATAGAGCCATTCCCATTATAGACGAGCTCACCAGCATCATCATCATGGTAATACCGGCGCACCACATGGCAAGGAGGTAGGGTGAATTAATGTGCTCTTTTTCACCCACGGGCAATGATCCCGTTGCAAAAATGCCTATTGTGAAAATTAGCGCAGCCGCGAAATATAGGTAAACCGCGGGCCTCCTGATCCGGTTTTGGATCTCGAACAAAATTATTTTCCAGAACATAATAGTTTGATTTAAAGAACGTTAAATG